>JAPPQA010000001.1 GCA_028817255.1 Gammaproteobacteria bacterium
GACTCCCCCTCAAGGGGGGAGTGATGCGCGGGAATAGCGGGGTGGGAATCTTTTCCCCTCGATTGCGTAACGGCTTGGGGGGCTCAAAAACCCCTTGACTTTGTCCTTACGGCAAGGTTTACGCTATCGTAAGTCGTGGTTTCTCCACAGGAGATGCGAGGGAGACAAATGGATACCGGGAACGGAAAAGATGTTGCTCTGAACGGTGCGCACACGCCGGCGTTTGCCCTGGAATCGGGGCCTATTTCCGAGGTCCATGCCTTCTGGCTGGCGGGCATGAGCTGCGACGGCTGTTCCGTAGCGGCGGTAGGGGCCAAGAACCCTGCGGTCGAACAATTAATCAATGCCGATATTCCGGGGTTGCCCCGTATCGTCCTGCATCATCCGGTGCTGGGAGTCGAGGCCGGGCACCGCTTTATGGAGCCTTACTACAAGGCGGCCAAAGGGACGCTGGGCGCGTCTTACGTGGTGCTGTACGAGGGCTCGGTAGCGGATGAGGACATTGCCGCCGAATATGGCGGCTACTGGTCCGCCATGGGTATGGAGGAATTGGAGGACGGCAGTTGGCGCCCCTATCCGACGGCCCGCATGATGCATGCCATGGCGCCCGGCGCGGCGGCGGTGAACGCGGTGGGCACCTGCGCCACGTGGGGCGGCATCCCGGCGGCATGGGGCAACGTCACGCACGCTATGTCCGTCGCCGATTATTTGGGCAAGGAATTTCGCAGCGCGCTGGGATTGCCGGTTATTAACATCCCGGGCTGCGCTCCTCTGGGAGACAATATTACCGAGACCATCGTATCTATCCTCATGTTCCTGGCGGGGGTCGGGCCGTTGCCGGAGTTCGACGAACTCGGCCGGCCGGCTTGGATGTTTCGCTCCACGGTGCATCGCGGTTGCGAGCGGGCCGGAAATTACGAGGAGGGCGTCTTTGCCAAAGAATACGGCGACCAGGAATGCCTGGTGGAACTGGGTTGCTGGGGGCCGGTCGTGCAGTGCAACATGACCTCGCGCGGGGCGCTTGGCCACGCCGGCGGTTGCATGAACACCGGCGGCATCTGTATCGGTTGCACCATGCCGGGCTTCCCGGACGCCTTCGCGCCTTTCTACAAGGCGCCGCCCGGCCGATTCGTTTCCGCCACCGCCAGCCGCGCGGTAGGCAGCTTTATTCGCCCGTTGCGCGCGATCGGTCAGCGCAGGGGCAATATGACCCGGCGCTGGAGCCGTACGGGCCGGGTCCCAAGCGGTTGGGGGCATGTGGAGCCTCCCGGGCCGCTGATGCGGACGGCGCACTATTTCTACAGCAAGCTGCAAAGTTGGGGCACCGCTTTTCACCCCGCGGGCACCCGGTTACAGCGCGGCCTGCAGGCGGATGCCCACCGCTACATTCGGCAGGCGGAGACGGCGGCGGAGAAAAAAATGTTGAAGGCGGCCGCCGAGTGAGTGCCGCGGAGATATTTTCCTGGTGGTTCTTTTGGCTGGGAGTAGGCGGCTGCATCGTGCTTGCGGCCGCCGCTCTTTTGCTCGCGATCCTGGCGCTGGCCCGGCGCATCTCGGCGTTGGCGGCGGTCGCGTTGGGCGTGGTGGAGGCAATAGAGCAGAACACCAAGCCGATTTGGCAACTGCGGACTACCGGCAAGGTGGCGGGCGAATTGCTGGTCGCGGCGCGCTCCATCGAACGCAATGCCGGTGAAATTGTCGGGGCCTTGCAGGCGCCGGAGCGAAGGGACACGGCCTGACGCCGGGGCCGGGAGACGAAACCGATGGAACTCCAGACGGCTTCCCCCGCTCAGGCGGCTGCCTTTGTCTGGTGGGGGTCGTTAATCGTTGGCCTTGTGGTCAGCTTGGTGGTGGCGCTGTTGCTTTGGCTGATTTGCCGAACGGCGGGCGGCATAGATCGTTGCGCTTCCCGCATCTGGGACACCGGTCAGCGAGTCGCCAACAATACGATCCATATCCCTGCCCTGTATCGCATCAACGAGGGCGTGCAAGGCATTGAGGAGCAGGTCGCGCGTATCGAACGCGGCGCCGCCGCTATTCGCGCCCATGCGGAGCATTGTTCGGGATGCCCGCACTGCATTTTGGAGCGCGGGTGACATGTCCTTGTTGCTGTTGGCCTTTCTTACCGCTGCGCTGGTGTTGGCATTTTTTCTGGTGCTGGCGTTTTTTCTGATCAAGATCGGCAGCGTGCTGCGTTCGATTGGCGGGACGCCCACCAGCTATCTGGCCCGGCTGCGCCTGGGATTGCGCGCCATTGAGGTCGAAACCGGTCATCTCCCGCCCCAGGCGGCGGCGGCGAACGAAGGGCTGGCCCGGGTCGGCGCCGGGCTTGGCGCCGTTGACAAGCATCTGGCCGGCGTTATCGAGTCGGCGAGCAAGCAGGAAAGATACCGCTGATGGAGCTGACCCCTACATTGCCCGCCGCCGTATATGTTATCTGGTGCGCCATGTTGCTGCTTACGGTGCTGGTGGTCGTGCCGCTGGTGATCGTGCTTTTGCACCGCGTCCTGCGGGCGGCGCTGTGGATACGCCGCTACTTTGCGGAGATGCTGGCGGCGGGAGGCGGGATCGCCGGGAACACCGCTGCCATCGCGGCGCTGAACGAAACCATTGATGTAGCGGCCGACATGGCGGGGG
>JAPPQA010000002.1 GCA_028817255.1 Gammaproteobacteria bacterium
ATTGCCGTGACGCCTAGCGTCGTAATCCTGGCGGCGGGGCGCGGCGAGCGGATGCGCTCCAGCCTGCCCAAATCGCTGCATCCCCTGGGCGGGCGGCCGCTGCTGGAACACGTCTATAACGCCGCCAGCAAGGTCGCGGCCAAGGACGGCATCTACATCGTCCACGGCGCCGGCGGCGAATTGCTGCGCCAACGCTGCGCGCATCTGCGCGCGCAATGGGTGCGCCAGGAACCCCAGTTGGGCACCGGTCACGCCGTGATGCAGGCGCTGCCGCAGCTTCCGGAGCAGGCGCTGGCGCTGGTCCTCTGCGGCGACGTGCCGCTCATCCGCACGCAAACCCTGCGCCGCCTGGTCGCGGCGGCGGACGAGGGCGGCCTTGCCCTGCTCAGCGCCGAATTGGCCGACCCGCACGGCTACGGCCGCCTGCTCCGCGACAGCGCGGGACGGCTGGAGCGCATCGTGGAGGAACAAGACGCCGACGAGCGGCAACGCCGCATCCGCGAAGTCTTCTGCGGCGCGCTGGCGGCGCCCGCCGCCTCCCTGCGGCGCTGGCTGGCGGGGATCGGCAAGGAAAACGCCCAGGGCGAATACTACCTGCCCGGGGTCGTCGCCGCCGCGGCGGCGGAGGGGGCCGCGCCGGTCGCCGTCTCCGTCCCGGACCCGGCGGAAGTCCAAGGCGTCAATACCCGCGCCCAACTCGCCCTGCTGGAGCGCCGCTGGCAGCGCCGCCAGGCGGAGGCGACCATGGCGGCGGGCGTCTCCCTGCTGGACCCGTCCCGCTTCGATTTGCGCGGCACGCTGGAGGCGGGCCGCGACGTCTCGATTGACGTCAACGTGATTCTGGAAGGCAGGGTGCGCCTGGGGAACGACGTGCAGATCGGCAGCAACTGCCGCATCCGCGACAGCGAACTGGGAGACGGCGTGCAAGTACTGGCGAACAGCGTGATCGAAGAGGCGCGGATAGCGGCGCGGGCGCGCCTGGGCCCCTTCTGCCGCATCCGTCCCGGGACCCGGGTGGCGGCGGAGGCGCGGATCGGCAACTTCGTGGAATTAAAGGAAGCCGCGGTGGGAGAGGCGGCCCGCATCGCCCACCTGAGTTACATCGGCGATGCCGAACTGGGCGCGCGCACCAACATCGGCTGCGGCGTCGTCACCTGCAATTACGACGGCGCCGACAAGCACCGCACGGCGATCGGCGACGACGTATTCGTAGGTTCGCAGTCGCAATTGATCGCCCCGTTGCGGATTGGGGACGGCGCGACCATCGCCGCCGGCACCGCCGTCACGAAAGACGTGGAAAAAGACGCGCTGGCCATCGGCAGGCCGCGGCAGGAAACCGTGCGCGGCTGGAAAAGGCCCGGACGCGACTGATGCCGGCGCCGCTGCCGATCCCCGCGCTCCTGCCGGCGTCGGCGCCGATGCCGCCGCTGCCGCCGCCGCCCATGCGCCGCCCGGCCCGGCGGCGTATTTTGCCGAGCGCTTGCTGAGCGCCCGGCCATGCGCGTCGCCTACTACCAGTTCCGCCCCCTGTTCGGCAAACCGCGCCGCAACCTCGACAAGGTGGTGGCGCGCCTGGACGGCTGCGGCGCCGAGCTGGTCGTCCTGCCGGAGCTGGCCTTCACCGGCTATTACTTTCGGGACCGCGGCGAGGCGCTGGCCCTGGCGGAAGACCCGCGGCGCTCCGCCACGGTGGACGCCCTGCGCGCCCTGTGCCGCGGCAACCGCTTTCGCCTGGTCGCCGGTTTTGCCGAGCGGCGCGCGGAGCGCTGCTTCAACAGCGCCCTGCTGATCGGGCCGAACGGGATCGAACAAACCTACCGCAAGCTGCACCTCTTCAACGAGGAAAAACTGTGGTTCGACCCCGGCGACACGGAGTTGCAGACCTGCGATGTCGGCCCGGCCCGGATCGGCATGATGATCTGCTTCGACTGGCTGTTCCCGGAAGCGGCGCGCGCGCTGGCCCTGCAAGGGGCGGAGATCCTGTGCCACCCCTCCAACCTGGTGCTAAGCCACTGTCAGAAGGTCATGCAGGCGCGCTGCCTGGAGAACCGCGTCTATGCCGTCACGGCCAACCGTTGCGGCGCGGACCGCCGCCCGCACGGGGAACTGCGCTTCACCGGCAAAAGCCAGATCGTCGCCCCGGACGGGGAACGCCTGTGCGCCGCGCCGGCGCGGCGGGAACAACTGCGGATCGAGGAATTGGACCCCGGTCGCGCCCGCGACAAGCGGATCACGGCGCGCAACGAAGTCTTCGCCGACCGCCGCCCCCGCTATTACGCGCCCGTGGCGGGAAGGCGCTGAACGGGCGGCAACCCGCCCACAGGCCGCCATATGGACGCTCCCGCCACCGCCGACATCTGCGACGCGCACCCCGACAGCGTCCGCATACTCGCCCCCGGACTGGCCGACTACGGCGCCCGGCGGGCATTCGCCGGGCCGGTCGCCACGGTGCGCTGCCGCGACGACAACAGCCGCGTCCGCGAGGCGCTGGAGACGCCGGGCGACGGCCGGGTGCTGGTCGTGGACGGCGGCGGCTCCAGGCATTGCGCGCTGCTGGGCGGCAGGCTGGCCGCCGCCGCCCTGCGCAACGGCTGGCGCGGGATCGTAGTCTGGGGCTGCATCCGCGACGCCGTCGAACTCGCCGCCCTGGAGATCGGCGTCAAGGCGCTGGGCGCCTGCCCCCGCAGGAGCCGCAAAGGCGGCGCGGGAGAGAGGCAACTGCCGCTGGAACTGCAAGGCGTGGCCGTGCGCCCCGGCGACTACCTGTACGCGGACCGGGACGGCGTCCTGCTGGCCGGGCGCCCCCTGCATCCCATCGCCGGGCAGGCCGGCGCGCCGCCATAGCGGTGGCGACAGCCCTCATGTTCTCCGCCATAAGCGCCCACAGCGCCCGCATCCGCAGCTGCATTCGCACCCGCCTGCGCCGCCGGCGGCGGCAAAGACCGCGGCGGCTCGCGCCCTTGCTCCTGCTGTTGTTGCCGGGCGCCTTGCTCTGTCCGGGCGCCGCCGCGCGCGCCGCGCCCGCGGACGGCCGCTACCACTGCACCGTCCTGCAACACAGCGCGCTGTACGAGCGGATCTTCGTCCTGAAGGAGGGGGCACAAGACTACCTCTTCGACCAGGCCGAGGATGCCATCCACAGGCACCGGGACGAAAACCTGTACGTAGAGACCTATCGCAAAAAATACATGAGCAGCCGCACTCGCTGGTACGAGATCTATGTGTTCGACCTGCGCTCGCGGATGCTGATGCTGGCCAAGGTCGAATACGGCCCGCCCCGGGAGTACGAGGAAGCCAAAGATATGATGGTCTCCAACACCCGGCGGCTGCAAAAAAAGAACCCGCAACACTACGAAGCGCTGGAAGCGCTGGGCGACCGGTTCCGGGAGGGAGGCGCCGGGCACAGGCACGACCGCCCCGATCTGTACTACCACCGCCCCGATCTGTACCGGTGGATACCGCAGCCGCTGCCCGAGGGCTACCGGGCATGGGGTTGGGGCGACGGTTTCTGGCAATGCAATCCCGTCTCCGCGCTGGAGTATTTCTACCTCGCGGTACGGCTGCTGTTCATCGTGCTCATCTCGTCGGCCTGAGTCCCGGGCGCCGCTCCTATATAATTCGCAGTGTAATTTTTGCCCGCGGGGCGAATCCGCGTCATGAAAAAACAAACCGCGAAATGGCACTTCACGCCGCTGGATCCGGGCCGCAGGGTTCGGGAAACCGTGGTAGATGAATTCTTCGCCGGGGAGAAGACCGGCAAGCCGGGGGTGGCGCTGGTCCGGGAGGGGATTCAGAACGCCCTGGATGCCAGGGCCGGCGACACCCCGGTGATCGTGCGGATCTTCTTATCGGGGAAGGCGCTTCCCGCCGCCGACGTGGCTTATCTGTCCGCGGGTTTGTGGGAGCACTTCAACGCCTCGAAAAAATCCTTTCCCGGCGGGCGGCCGCCGCCGCAAGGCGAGCCCTGGCGCTGCGTGGTATTCGAAGATTTCGGCACCAAGGGGCTGGAGGGCGACGCCGGTTCCGCCTTTGGGGACGAAAAAGGAGGGAATCACTTCTATCACTTCTTCCGCGCCGAAGGGCAAAGCGACAAAGACGCCGGCAGCCGCGGCAGTTGGGGCATAGGCAAGCAGGTGTTCTGGGCCTCGAGCCGGATCCATACCGTGTTCGGGCTCACGATGCGCAAAAGCGACCGGAGAATCATGCTGATGGGCTCTACGCTGCTCAAGATGCACAGCATCGGCGGCAAGCACTACCAGGAGGGTTACTATGGAGTCAAAGGCCCGGACTCCAGAATTGTGCTCCCTTGCGAAGAGGAAGCGCTGCTGGAGAAGTTCCGCCGCTTGTTCGGGCTAAAGCGCGTGCGCGTGCCGGGGCTGTCGCTGGTCGTTCCCCATCCGCACGAGGAAATCAACCGGGAGTCGCTGATCCTGGCCGTGCTGGAAGATTATTTCTACCCGATCCTTTGCGGCCAGCTGCAAGTATATATCAATGTGCCGGGGCTGGAGACCCGCCTCGACAAAAATAATTTCGAGCAGGTGCTGGCGGAGATGAAGCTGGACGAAAACGACGCGAAGGCCATTGGCAACAAGGCGAAACTCGCGCGCCGCTCCCTGGCGCTGAAAGACCGCGAGCGAATCGTATTGCACAAGCCCGCCGCCAATAAAAAATGGCACTGGTCCCGCGAGCTGCTGCCCCAGGATCGAATCCCCTCGCTGCGGGAGGACTACCGCGACAACCGGCATATCGCCTTTCGCGTGCCGGTAACCGTGCGCCCGAAAGACGCCCGGGCGCGCGATTCTTGCTTCGACGTGTTCGTCATGCGCGACAAGACGGAGAAATTCTCGCGCCCCGCCTTTGTCCGCGAGGGCCTGGTCATTCCCGAGGTGGGGCAGTCCAGGGTTCGCGGCGCCGTTGCGCTGGTGGTCGCCGAGCGGGGACCGTTGGCCGACTTTCTGCGCGACGCGGAGAACCCGGCGCACACCGATTGGCAAGCCGCCAGCTCCAACTTCAAGGGCAAATACAAATCGGGCAGCGGCGATCTGCAATTCGTCAAGGAAAGCGTGCGGAAAATCGTCGCCTACCTGATGCAGGACGACTCGCGGGCCGACCGGACTTTGCTGAAGGATTTCTTCCCGCGCATGTATTCGGGAGGGGGCAGAACCGGCGCCCCGCCAGACAAGCTGGAGCCGCCGCCCTCCAATCAGACGGCATTCGAGGTGCGGGAAATTGCCGGCGGCTTCGGCATCTCGGGAACGGCCTCCGGCATATTATGCGTCCGGGCAGCCTACGACACGGCGCCGGGAAACCCGTTGCGGAAATACCATGTTTCGGACTTCAGTTTCGCGCCGGGCGCGGGAGAGAACCGAATCCGGGTGCAGGCGGAAGGCGCCGAAATCGTTTCCCTGGCGAATAACTGCATCCGCGTCAAGGCGGCGGGGGAATTCTCCATTCGCGCCGCCGGTTTCGACGAAAATCGGGATGTTTATGTCAGGGTGACGAAGGACGCGGCGGAGAATCCCGGTGACGGTTCGCCGAATTAATTACACGGGGCGCAAGCGTTTCGAGCGCAAGCGGATCTCCATAGAGATGGACTGGCCCGCGTTCAGCGCGGCGCTCGATCTCAACGACTGCGGCCTGCCGGAAACCGCACGGGTCTTTATAGAGGCATACCGGCAAACGGCCCGCTTCCGCTTCCCTTTCGGAACCGTCGCCAACATCTGCCCGCCCGGGAATACAGACCTCTCCGGCCTGGAAACCCCCGAGGGGGTTTTGTTCCGCGTCATGGCGGTGGACACCGACGGCAAGATTCTCGCCCGCACGGACAGAATACGCCCCGACAACGAAAACCCCGCGACCAGGGACTCCTTGTTGCCGGTAAGACCCAGCGACCAGCTGGGAGAGCAGATCTATCGCCTGGACCTGGGCGGCGACGAACCGATCCTGGAGGTGAATTCCAGCTTCGACGATTGGCTCGCCCTGGTGCAATCCGCGCAATTTTCCACGCTGGCGTTCCCTGCCTTGATCAGGGAAATCCTGACCTACATCCTGGCGATAGAACGCTACCGCGACGCCGGCGACATGGACGACTGGAAATCGCAGTGGCTGTTATTCGCCCAGCGCCAGCTTGGCGCCGGCCCCTTGCCGCCGCCCCCCGAAGACGACGGCGACGACGACGCCCAGGCGCTCCTGGACTGGATTGAGCAGGCCGTGGCAGGCTTCTGCGAAAAGCATCATGCCGCCTCCGGCTATTTGCTCCACTGGCGCGAAGAGGAGCAATGACGGCAACGATGGAACTGCGGCTTTTCAACGAGGACGGGATCGCCAGGCTGGAAAGATTCATTCAGGATCTCAGGGACGGCAAGCGGCTCGCCCCGCAAAAGAGGAACGACATCCTCACCGCCCCGGGGCTGTCCGCGGTCGCGCGCCCGGAGGCGCCCATAACCGTAGAGCAGCGGGCGTTCCCCGACAGCAAACAGGCGATGGATTATCTGTACGGCAAGTTGTCCGGCGGGGGCGGAATGAGGCATATCGGGAAAGACAAATATCTCTGGTCCTGGCTGGCGCTGTTCTACTTCGAGCAGCTGTGCCCGCCCGGGGGGGACGGCAAACGCAAGGTCGGCCAATCGGCCCGGTGGATACCGGAATTTCACCGCAATCGCCAATTTTTCCATCTCCTCCTGGGGCCTTACCTTGCCTACCTGCACCACAGGAACGACCTCGGGCGGGCGCGGGTCCTGTTCTGCCACCGCCCGGATCAGAGCAGCCCGGCGGTAACGGAAATCGGCTGCCGCCAGGAACTGATCACCTGCAACGCGGTAGTGGAGGCGGCCAGCCGCCTGTACGTGGGCGCGGACGGCAAATTCAAGCGGGGCGCGCACGGCAGGAGCGGGCTCAGGCGCTTCGTCCAAGTCATACAGCAATTCGCGCGCACCTGGGATTTGTACTCCATGCCGACGGCAGCGCTGCTGGACATGTTGCCCGGAGAATTCGACCGCTTCCGGCGGTAGGCGCCCATGCGCCGGCCAATGACCGCCCAACAGCCAATG
>JAPPQA010000003.1 GCA_028817255.1 Gammaproteobacteria bacterium
CGGGCAGGTCATCGCGGTCCACCGAGGTAATGACCACATAGCGCAGGTTCATGCGCGCCGTCGCCGCCGCCAGCCGTTCCGGCTCTTGCGGATCGGGGGGCAGCGGCCGGCCGTGGGCGACATCGCAAAAGGGACATCGGCGGGTACACAGGGCGCCCAAGATCATGAAGGTGGCCGTTCCGCGGGAGAAGCACTCTCCCAGATTGGGACAGGCGGCCTCTTCGCAAACGGTGTGCAGCCGTTGCGAGCGCAACAGGGACTTGAGCCGTCCCACCTGCCCTCCCGCCGGGACACGCACCCGGATCCAGGGCGGTTTGCGTGCCGGCGCGCCGGGACGCGGACGCAGGCGCGGGGGCAATCCGGCCACCTTGGCCTGGCCCCGTTGCGGCACGGAGCGGTCTTTGGAGGTGCGCCCCCGATTCATGCCGCCGCCCGTCCCGGCGACGCGCCGCCCTGAGGATGGCGGTCCGGATGGCAATCCGGGAGACCGCCTGGGCGACAGTCCGGGCGGCATTCCAGTTGGCGGGCCAGGGTCTGGACCAGCAGCGCCGCGACCTGGCGCACGGATAAGCGGACCCGGAGATGCGCCAGGCAGGTAACGCGCAGCCCCGGGATGCCGCAGGGCTCAATGCCGGCAAAGGGAGTCAGGTCCAGGTCCACGTTCAAGGCCAGACCGTGGTATGCGCAACCCCGGCGCACCCGCACGCCCAACGCGGCGATCTTGGCCCCGGCCACATACACGCCGGGGGCGCCCGGGCGCCGCTCCGCCGCCACTCCCAGGTCGGCCAGCAATTCTATGACCGACTGCTCCAGCAGGCGCACGTAGCGGCGTATGGCAAGCCCCCGGCGACGCAGGTCCACCAGGGCGTATGCCAGCAATTGGCCCGGCCCGTGGTAGGTCACCTGGCCACCGCGGTCGGAATGCACCACTTCGATGCCGTCGGAGGCCAGCACATGCTCGCGGCGCCCCCCCAGACCCAGGGTATAAACCGGCGGATGCTGCAGCAACCAGAGTTCGTCGGGACAATCGGGGCCGCGACGATCGGTAAAGTCCTGCATCGCCCGCCAGACGGCACGATAACCGCACTGCCCCAACTGACGGACGCGCAACGGGCGGCCCGCCGCATGGGCGGCGGACGATGGTTGTACAGGGGTCGGCTGCATGGGATTAATGTAACTTGCCCAGCGGCAGCGCGCCAGGGCATATGTGGTGAATCCATCAGCCGGTTGCAACGGCAGGATTCCGGTTTACAATGGCCGCGCATCCAGGGGGGCCGCGCATCCAGGGGCCGCCGCAGGGAGGAGGCCACGCAAAATATGGAAATCAAAGATAAAGCAGCGATCATCACCGGCGCCGCCAGCGGCATCGGCCATGCCGTCTGCATGGATTTGGCGCGCCGCGGCATCCGCGCCATCGCCATGGTGGACCAGGGGCCGCGCGTACGCCAGATGGCCAAACTGGTGGACCAGGAGGCCAACGCCCCGATCGCGCTCCCTTTCCAGGGGGACGTCACCGACGAATCCTTCCGTAAAGAGGTCTTCGACCGGGTCGGCGCGGATGTGGGGACGCCGCGGATCTGCGTACCCTCGGCGGGGATCACGCGCGACGCCCTGACGGTCCGCATAGACAAGGAAAGCGGCAAGGCGCAGATCTACCCTGCCGATACCTTTCGCACGGTGGTGGAGGTGAACCTGATCGCGCCGATCTACTGGGCGATGGAGATGGTGGCGCGCATTGCGGAAGAGCGGCTCGCCAACGGCCTGAAAAAGTGGCAACCGGAAGAGCGCATCCAGGGCACGACGATCTTCATCGGCTCCATCTCCTCGCAGGGCAACAAAGGGCAGATCTCCTACGCCTCCACCAAGGCCGGGCTGGAAGGGGCCGCCGCCACCCTCACCAAGGAGGCGATATACCATGGCGTACGCTGCGGGGTCATCCATCCGGGCTTCACCGACACCCCGATGGTGCGGGCGCTGGGGGCGGACTACATCAACAAGCACGTGCTCCCCGCCACCCAGCTGGGCCGGCTGATCCGCCCGGAGGAGATCGCCGACGCGATCTGCTTCATGATCGCCAACTCGGCGGTCAGCGGCGAACTGTGGGCGGACGCCGGCTGGCACCCGGACGCCGTCTAGCCGCCCCGGCGCGCGCGCCCGGCCGCGCAACGGCATAGCGGCATAGCGCCGCCTCCGGCAGCGCCGGTCCGTGCCGTCCGGACGGCCCCCCGCGCCCAATACCCGCACCCAATACCCGCACCGGATCGGCTATACTTTCACGTATCGGCACATTGCCGCCGCTACATGGAGAATACAGCGAATGCGCATCATCTACATCCTCTGCCTGCTGGCCGCCGCCGCCACCGCCGGGGCCGAACAGCACGCAACCCCTGGCACGCTCATCCGTGCCGACGGCAGCGAAGAACCCGCAAAGGCCCGTTGCCTCAAAAGCTGCGCGGAATGGGGCGAAAACTGCATCACGGACCACCGCGGCTCAAGCCGCTGCTACCGGGTCTGCAAACGCTTCGGCGAGGAGTGCTTCGAGGAAAAGGAAGAAGAGCAAGAGTAGGCCGGGTCATTTAAGCGGGC
>JAPPQA010000004.1 GCA_028817255.1 Gammaproteobacteria bacterium
TTCCGCGCTCTATTTGCGCTGGATTCCCGCCCCTGTTCCAGCCAGGGGCAAGCTCTGCGCGGGAATGGCGGCTCCAAGGGTTTTTGCCTGTGGCTTCGTTGCCTTGAGGCATCCTATTCTATGCTCACTCACTGCTTGAGGCTTCATACGATTTTTTGACCACCTGGCTAAGAATTTCCTTGTTTTTCTCTATTTCCCCCGGTTTGATATGAATTTGATACCGTCCTAATCTGCTGTCATATCTAATCACATCTAAGCCGGCATTTTCCAGTCTTTCTTCTGTTTCTGCGGAGCGCGTTAGTTTCGGCTCGAAGCGGATGAGTTTTTTCTTGGGGCGAGCAATAATAAAATTGTTGGGTCTGCCATTTTTCTCCAGTCCTATATAGAATTTGGTGTAATTCAATTTTAACGATTCATCGTATTGATGCGCTAATGCGAGAAGCTCATCCGCCATTTTTACAGTTATCGCACTTCCGCGGCTCTCCCAATACTTTCGATCGGTAATTTCTTGTTTTTCCTCATCTTCTTCTACCGGGCCGAGTGACAACTGATCTATTACTGTTGTGAATGCCAGGCCGACTTGATTCCCATTCTTAAGCGCCTGCATTCGAATTGCTATCAATGGAATCATGCCGTTGAACAGGCTTACGACATTAAGAAACCTGCTCGTAATATCTTCGGCAACGAGTACAGCGGCGTGTTCGTATTGAGGGTATCTTTTGCGCTCTATATCCCAATACTCGATCGTCCGGATGATGTGACTTGGGTCGGTAGCCCCCAGCTGAATTTCTACCTCGTAGCGCCGGTTTTCTGCATCCTGCAACAAAAAGTCGAGGCGCCCGGCACGAGGCTGTCTGCGCTCTTTGTCTTTGATAATCACATCGCCAAGACCCAGGATTTCCGGTTTTTCCACAATATGTTGCTGCACCCATGGTTCATCCAATTCAGGATGTTGTTTGAGCGATATGACTTCAAAATTGACGTATTCCATAACTTCCGATTCCTCTGTTTCCGCAGCCGCACCCCCCTCAGGCCGTCTCCTTTGCCTGGATCAGCGCCGACATCTCCTTGAACGCGGGATGGGCGGCGTCCCGCAACCACTCGAAGATCGCGGATTCGGTCTCGGCGACGGCGACGCCCGCATAGCGCAGGCGTTCCAGGGCAAAGCCGTAGTGGTCCCGCTGCCGGGAGCAGGTGGCGTCGGACATCACGAAGCAGGTCCAGCCGTCCCGTTGCAGTTCCAGCGCGGTCTGCAGCACGCAGATATGCGTCTCCATGCCTGCGATCACCACCTGCCGCCGCTGGCTTTCGGTCAGCGCCTGCCGAAACTCGGGCACCGCGGCGCAGGAGAAGCGCGTCTTGTCAATCCGCGGCGCCGCCTCGGGCAGCATCCGGGCCAGTTCCGGGAGCAGCGGCCCCAGTCCCTGCGGATATTGCTGCGTAACCAGCACTGGCACTTGCAGCGCCGTTGCCGCCCGCAGCAGCAGTTGGGCGTTGCGTTGCAGGCGGCTCAGCACTTTCGCCGGCATGGCCCTTGCCAGCCGCTCCTGGATGTCCAGCAGCACCAGGCATCCCTGTGCGGCGTCGCATAACGCGCGGTTGCTTTCATGCGTCATCGTCTTCTCCCGTTGCTTCTTCAGGTTGTGCTTCGTCCTGCGGCGTCTCCGGTTCTCCCGGCGGCGCCTCCTCCGCGGCTTCCGCCGCCGCATCCGTCTCTACGTTTATCTTGTCCGTCTCCTCTGGCGCCAGCCAGCGGTTCAGTTCCTCCAGGTCGGAGTCCTGCAGGATGCCCGCCGCGCGCTTCAGGCGCAGCGTGTTCAGCACGTAGTCGTAGCGCGCGCGGGCATGGTTGCTCTGGGCCTCGGACAGGCTGCGCTCGGCATTCACCAGGTCCACGGAGGTGCGCGTACCCACTTCCAGACCGGCCTGGGCGGCCTGCAACGCCGTGCGGTTGGAGTTCACCGCCTGCGCCAGCGCCCGCACCCGGCTGATCTCCGACTGCACGCTCCAGAAAGACTCGCGGACGCCCCGTTCGGCGGTGCGCTGGACGCGCTCCAGGGAGGCGCGCGCGCCCTTGTGCTCCTCCCGCGCCTGGCGGGTCTGGGAATTGGTGGTGCCGCCCTGGAACAGAGGGAGCTGCATTTCCAGGCGCACCATATCCTCGTCCACGATGCTGTTGCCGAAGCGGCCGCCAGTGTTGCGGCTGTTGTTGTGGGCTACCAGGTCCACGGTGGGCAGGTGCCCGGCCCGTTGCCGGCCAATTTCCCGCTGCAAGCGCTCGAGTCGCTGCTGGGCGGCATGGATGGCCGGGTCGTTTTCCCCCGCGATCTTCACCCATGTCGCCACGTTTTCCGGCTGGGGCGGGGTCAGGGGCAGGTCTTCCCGCAGTTCCTCCAGTTTCGGAGGGGGCGCTCCGGTGATCTCCCGCAGCCGCTCGCGGGCGATGGCCAGATCGTTTTGCGCCCGCAATTCGCGGGCGACGGCGAGGTCGAAGCCCGCCTGCACTTCTTCCACGTCCACGATGGTGCCCAGCCCCAGCTCCAGGCGCTGCCGGGCGCGCCGCAGCTGTTCTTCCAGCGAACGGATTTCGGCGCGCACGAAAAGCAGGTTCTTGCGGGCGCCGAGGATGCCGAAGTACGCTTCCGATACCCGCAACAGCAGTCCCTGCAGGGCGCCGCGCGCCTGCGCGCTGGCCTCTTGTATCCGGTGTTTCGATTGCGCCAGCTGCAGAATGCGCTCCGGGCGGAACAAGGGTTGGCGCACTTGGAGACGGTAGCCGTATTCTTTGAAGTCCGTCTGCATGCGTCCGCCGAAAGGGCCGGGCGGGGCGGTGATATCCTGCCTGCGAAAGCTGCCGTCGGTTCTGAACTCGATTTCCGGCAATAGCCTGGCCTGGGCCTGGGGCCGGGCCTCGCGGGTGGCGCTCTCGCTGTAAAGGGCCTCCTGGTAGGCAGGGTCGGAGACCAACGCCTGGCGGTACAGCGACAGCAGGTCGGCGGCGGAGGCGGGCGCGGCGCAGGCCAGCAACGCGCTCGCCAGCCCGATGCGCAGCCGCCCGTAGCTTGGGGAGAGGGCGTTCAGAAACGGAATTCCCCGGGTTCTTCGGCACCGACGAGGAAGGGGACTTCGGTCTCGAACAGCGGTTCCGTGCGCCAGACTTTCGCCGCGAGGCGCCGGATCAGGGTGGCCTGCATTGCCGGGGGCCGCCCCAGCACCGCGAACAGCCGCCCGCCGGGCGCGAGTTGCAGCGGCAGCTCCGGGCGCATGCGGTACATGGCGCCGGTGACCGCGATGATGTCGTAGGGGGCGCCTTCGGCGCAGCCGGCGAGTCCGTCCCGTTCTTCCAGCGTTACGTTGGCGATGCCGTACCGGCCGAGTTTGTCCCTGGCCGCGTGCAGGAACTCCGGGAACAGGTCGAGGCTGCGCAGTTCGCGGCTGCAGCTGGCCAGCAGGGCGCTTAGATAGGCGCTCCCCGTGCCGATCTCCAGGGCCTTGTCGCCGGGTTGCGGCGCCAGGCACTGCAGCAGCCGCGCCTCCAGTTTCGGGGTCATGGCGTATTGTCCGTGTCCCAGGGGGACGGCAAAGTCGGCCAGGGCCAGGCGGCGGTAGGCGGCGGGCATGAAGTCCTCGCGGTGGACGCGGTTCAGCAGTTCCAGCACCTGGGGGTCGAACACCTCCCAGGCGCGCACCTGGGACTCGATGAGATTGCGCCGGGCCTGCTCGAGGCTCCCGGAATTGGCGGAAATTTCGTACATCGTTTTGCGCGAAGGCTGCCTTGGTTCCTGACTGCCGGTATGGACTGCGGGTATAATAGCGCTTTGCGAGGCGTTTTCGTAAGTTGATCGTTATTTCGCTTCGCGGCGGGCGCCGCGAGCGGAAATCAGGAGAGGCCCCGGAGAAGTCCAGGGGAGAAGTCCAGGGGAGGCATAGAATCCATGAGCGCAGTTGTTACCGAACCGCCGCGGTCTCCGCAGCAGGCGGCGGCCCCGGACCAGGAGTTTTTTCCCAGTTCCCGCAAGATCTACGTGCGCGGCTCGCGTCCGGAGCTACGGGTGCCCATGCGCGAAGTGCGCCAGGCGGCCGGCAACGGCGCCGGCAAGGGCAACGGCGCCGATGCCGCCGCGCAGCGCCGCTTGCCGCCTGTGATCCTGTACGATACTTCAGGCCCCTATACCGATCCCGAAGCCCGGATCGATCTCCAGGCGGGCCTGCCGGAGCTGCGTGCCCCCTGGCTGGACGAACGACCGGAGATCGAGCGCCTGCCCGATTTTTCGTCGCAGTTCCACCAGCGCCCGGCGGCGCCGGAGAATGCGCGGCTGCGCTTTCCTGACGCCCGCCTGCCGCGCCGGGCCCGCGCCGGCGCCGGGGTCACCCAGCTGTACTACGCGCGCCGGGGGGTGGTTACCCCGGAGATGGAGTTTGCCGCGATCCGCGAACGCCAGCAGCTGGAACGGACGGACCGGGCGGGCGCGTCCCGCCGCCCCGGCGTGCCGCACGGCGCCCGCCTGCCGGAACGGGTGACGCCGGAGTTCGTGCGCGACGAGATCGCCGCCGGGCGCGCGATCCTGCCATCCAACATCAACCACCCCGAACTGGAGCCGATGGTTATCGGCCGCAATTTCCTGGTCAAGGTCAACGCCAACATCGGCAACTCCATTGTCTCCTCCACGGTTTCGGAGGAGGTGGAGAAGATGGTCTGGGCGATTCGCTGGGGAGCGGACACGCTGATGGATCTCTCCACCGGGCGGCATATCCACGAGACGCGCGAGTGGATCCTGCGCAACTGCCCCGTGCCGGTGGGCACCGTGCCGATCTACCAGGCTCTGGAGCGGGCGGGCGGCCGGGCGGAAGACCTGAGCTGGCCTCTGTTCCGCGATATCCTGGTGGAACAGGCCGAACAGGGCGTGGACTACTTCACGATCCATGCCGGCGTGCGGCGCGAGCATATTCCGCTGACTGCCGGCCGGGTGACCGGCATCGTGTCCCGCGGCGGCGCGATCATGGCGAAATGGTGCATGGCGCACCGTCGGGAGAGCTTTCTCTACCGGCATTTCGAGGAGATCTGCGAGATCGCCAGAAGCTACGATGTCGCCTTTTCCCTGGGCGACGGGCTGCGCCCCGGCTCGATCGCGGACGCCAACGATGCGGCCCAGTTTGCCGAACTGCGCACGCTGGGCGAACTCACCCGCATCGCGTGGCGGCACGAGGCGCAGGTCATGATCGAGGGGCCGGGGCACGTGCCCATGCATCTGGTGGAGGAGAATGTCACGCGCGAGATCGAGGAGTGCGGCGGCGCCCCCTTCTACACCCTGGGGCCCTTGGTCACCGACATCGCGCCCGGCTACGATCACATCGTATCGGCGATCGGCGCGGCGATGATCGGCTGGTACGGCGCCGCCATGCTGTGCTACGTCACGCCCAAGGAACATCTGGGCCTGCCGGATCGCAACGATGTCAAAGACGGTCTCATCGCATACCGGATCGCCGCCCATGCCGCCGACCTTGCCAAGGGGCACCCGGCGGCCCGGTTGCGCGACGACGCCTTGTCGCGGGCGCGCTTCGAGTTCCGCTGGGAGGATCAGTTCAACCTGGGTCTGGATCCCCGGCGGGCGCGCGAATATCACGACCAGACCCTGCCCAGGGACGCGCACAAGCAGGCGCATTTTTGCTCCATGTGCGGCCCCCGCTTCTGCTCCATGAAGATCACCCAGGAAGTGCGCGCCCAGGCGGCGCGCGACGATGTCCGCGACCGTACTTCTTCCTGAGGGCTGCCCCGGGGGCGTGTCGAAGGACTTGGGAAAGGTTATGGGCGGCGCGCCGGCACGGGCCGCGCCGGCCCTGCGGAGACGCGGCGCCGAACCGGGGGCATAGACCGCGGGCGGCCGGCGTGTCTGCCCTGGAGCAACGCCTGGCCGGGCCGCGCGCGGACGCCCCGGACCCCGAGCGGGCCGCACTGCGTCTGGAGGCGTTGCTCCGCGTCCCCGGGTTTCGCCGCCGGCTGGCGGAACTGCCCGATCCCGCCCTGGCCGGCCTGCTCCGGGTCCTCGGCCTGTGCGACTTCCTGTTTCGCTTCCTGCGCCGCCATCCGGAGGCGGTCGGCCTGTGCGGCAGTCCGCCATCCCTGGAGCGGGTCGCGGAATGCCGAGACCCCGCCGCCCTGCGGCAAGTCAAGTACGAAGAACTGCTCAAACTCTGTTGCCTGGAACTCGCCGGGGAATGGTCCTGCGCGCAATCGCTCTCCTTTCTCAGCGCGCTCGCCGAGGCGGCGGTGCGCCGCGCGCTGGACTGGGCGCTGGAGGCCGAAGGCGATGCCCCGCCCTTCGCCGGCGCGGCCGTGCCCTGCGTATTGGCCCTGGGCAAATTGGGCGCCGGCGAACTCAACTTCAGCTCCGATGTGGACCTGGTCTTCGTCGCCCCGGAGGCGCAGGAAATCTCCGGCGACTATCAGGCGTACCTGCGCCTCGCCGGTACGCGGCTGGCCGTTCTGGAGCGCCTGTTGGAAGAACGCACCAGCAACGGTTTTCTGTACCGGGTTGACCTGCGGCTTCGTCCCTGGGGGGAAGCCGGCCCGCCGCTGCTGTCGTCGGAGGCGCTGGAGTCCTACTACGCCGCCTACGCGGACCCCTGGGATCGTCTGGCCTGGTTGCGGGCGCGCCCCATCGCCGGTTGCCGCGCCCGCGGCGAGGAATTGTTGCGGCGGATGCGCTCCTTCCTCTACCTGCGCTCGCTGAGCAGCGCCGAGTTGCAACGCTTATGGCAACTCAAGCAGGAGATCGCCAAGCGGCGGTTGCGCCCCGATGCCTGGGACGTAAAGGCCGGCGAGGGAGGCATCCGCGATCTGGAGTTTTTCGTCCATGTGCTGCAAATTCTGTACGGCGCCCGGCAACCGGCGTTACGCACCGCCGGCACCCTGCAGGCCCTGCAGGGGCTGGAGGGCTGCGGACTGTTGCGCCCCGGCGAGGGCCAGCAGATCCGCGACTGCTATCTGTACCTGCGCGCCCTGGAGAACCGTCTGCAGATGATGGACGAACAGCAGCTGCACTGGCTGCCGAATGGCCGCGCCCCGCGCCGGCAGTTGGCGCGTTCCCTGCATCCGGGACAGGCCGACCCCGCGCGGCTTTTCGAGGAGCGGCTGGAGTGGTGCCGCGCCCTGGCGCGTTCCTGCTTCGAACGGGTTCTCCCCGGGCAGCCGGAGGGCCTGGAGATCCTGGAGGATTGAGATGCCGCGCGCCGCCCCGGTGGTTGTCTGGAACGAGCGCGCCGCCGCCGCCAGCGCGGCCCGTTGGGACGCCGTGTGCGCCCAGGAGGGTTGGGGCCGGACGCCCGCCGACCGCCGCCTGCTGGCTGCGGTATTCGGGGCCAGTTGGTACTGCACGCGCTTCCTTTTTTACCGCGGCGCCGCCGCCGCCGCCCTGCTGGATCTGCCGGCCCCGGAGCTGGAACGCATAGCGCTGCGCCCGCCGGCCGCCGACGGCCCCGGGGATGGCCCTGGCGATGGCCTGGAGGCCCTGCGCATAGCGCACAACGAGTCCCTGCTCGCCGTTTTGGCGCTGGACCTGCGCGGCCGCCTGCCGCAACGAGACCTGGAGGCGGCGCTTACCCGGCTGGCCGAGGCGACGCTGCAAGGGCTGTTGCGCGTCCTGGCGCGGGACTTTCCCGTGGTGGAGCGACTGGTCGTTCTGGGGCTGGGCCGGCTGGCGGGGGGCGAGATGAACTACGGCTCGGACCTCGATCTGATCCTTTTGCACCCGGAGGGCTGCACGGCGGAGCTGCTGCGGGGAGTCTCCCGCTTGCTGCGCGACAGCGCGGCGGCGACCCCCGCCGGACGCTTGTACGAGATTGATGCCCGCCTGCGTCCGCACGGGTCGGCGGGCGCGCTGGTCGCTACGCTGGCCGCGTTTCGCGATCACCACCTGGGCCCGCGCGAGACTTGGGAACGGCAATTGCTGACTCGCTGCCGGCTGCTGCGCGACCCGGAGGGCAGGGCGGCGCCGTTGCTGGCGGAGGTGCAGCGGGCCGTTTACCGTCCCCGTCCGCCCGCGGTTTTGCGCGCGGACATCCTGGCCATGCGGGAGAGGGTAGAGCGGCAACTGGGCGGCCTTGCCGGGGAACTGGATCTGAAGCATGGCCGCGGCGGCACGATGGACGTGGATTTCCTTGCCCATTGCCTGCAATTGCGCCACGGCGGCGCGCACGCGGCGCTGCGCTCCGCCGGCACGCGCCAGGCGCTGACCCGCGCCATGGCGGCGGGCTTGCTGGACGCAGGGCGCGGGCGGCAATTGCTGGAGGACTACGACTTTCTCAAGCGCGTGGAAGGGAGGTTGCGGGCCTTCGACATGCGCCCCGGCGGCCGCGTCCTCGAGAACTCGCAGGCGCTGGACGTGGCGGCGCGGGGCTGCGGCGTCGCCGGCGGCGGCAAGGAACTGCTGCGCCTGTGCCGCCGCGGCTGCGAGCGGGTGCGCGGCGCCTTTCTGCGGACGCTGGCGCCGGAATGAAGGCCGGGCGCGGAGGCCGCCGGGTGGCGCGGGGAGACTGCCGGAGGCTGGCAGGCGCCCGCTATAGCCGGGCATGGCCTCAGGGTTCGGGGCAGTCCGCGACCCGCCGCAGGTAGGCCAGCGCCTGCCGATAGATCCCGGGCCGCTGGCTCTCTCGCGGGCCGGCGACGTTGAGCGCTCGAATACGGTGCTGTTGCAGCCATGCCCGCACCTGGCGCGGCGCCGGCGGGCGCCTCAGGTCGCACAGCAGGCGCGGTTTGCCGAGGCGGTCCGCCAGTTCCAGGGTCAGGAGCGTGCCGCCCTGCAGGGGGCCGGAATGCAGCACCAGGGTGCCGTCGCTGCCCATCACGTTTTGCCGCGTGCGCTCGGCGTAGTTTTCGGAGGCGGTTTCCTGTAGCGGATAGCGTTCCGGGATGCGCCCGTCCTCCGCCCGCCGTCCCTTCGGGCACCAGCCGCCGCTCGGGATCCTTTGCTGGCGCGCGAAGTCCAGGGCGGCGCGGTCGGCGCCGCTCTGGCCGCCGGAGAGGATGCGTCCGATCATCCCCGGCGGGCGGCCAGCCGCCCGATGCTCAGCCCCTGCACGACGATGGACCATACTACGACGCAATACGTCATCGCCAGCAGCAGTCCCTGGTGCTCCGTGGGCGGCAGCGACAGCGCCAGCGCGACGGAGATGCCGCCGCGGATTCCTCCCCAGGTCAGCAACCGGATCTCCGCGCCCACCGGCTGCCGCGTTTTCCAGGAGAAAACCGCCATCGGCAGGCTGACGCTGAGCAGCCGGGCCGCCAGGGTCACGGCGATGGCGATGACGCCGGCGAGCAGGTACTGCGGCGTGAAGGCGATGATCAGCAGTTCCAGTCCCAGCAGCACGAACAGCACCGAGTTCAGGATCTCGTCCACCAATTCCCAGAAATTGTCGAGGTGCTCGCGGCTTGGGGCGCTCATCGCCAGCATTTTGCCGTGGTTGCCGATCATCAGCCCCGCGACGACCATGGCGATGGGCCCGGAAACGTGCAGCGCCTGGCACAAGCTGTAGCCGCCCGAGACCACGGCCAGCGTGATCAGGATCTCGATCGCGTGCTCGTCCACCCGGCGCAGGAGCTGGTAGCCGGCGGCCCCCAGCAACAGGCCCGCCAGCGCCCCGCCCGCGACTTCCTGCAGGAACAGCAGGACGACGCTGACGACGGAAGCCGGGGCCTCGTCCGGCCCTCCCGCCACCAGGCTGAGCAAGGTGGCGAACAGCACCACGCTGACCCCGTCGTTGAACAGCGACTCGCCCGTGATCCGGGTGCGAATGGCCGGGTCCAGCCCCGCCTGGCGCAGGATGGCAAGCACGGCCACCGGATCGGTGGGCGAGATCAGGGCGCCGAACAGCAGGCAGTAAAGCAGGGGCAACGGGAAGCCGAGCCATGCCGACAAGCCCCAGATCAGCCCTGCCGTGAGCAGCGTGGAAATGGCCAGCCCCACGGTGGCCAGGCAGCCGACGAGCCACTTTTCCCGCACCAGGTCGCCGAGGTTGACGAACAGGGCGCCGGCGAATAGCAGGTAGCAGAGGACGCCGTTCATCAACGTCGCCTTAAAGTCCAACCCGGAGACCAGTTGCGCTGCCGTCGCGAACCATTCCACGTCCAGGAGCAGGATGGCCAGCGACAGCGCCAGGGAGATCAGCATGACGCCGATCACGGTGGGCAGCTTGAGGTAGAGATGGTTCAGGAAGCTGAACAGGGCGGTCAGCGTCAGCAGCATGGCGATGAGGGCGTACAGGTTCATCCGTTGCCGTTCTCCCCGGCGACTGCCGCGCGGCCCTGGACGAAGCGGGTGTGGGAAACCTTCAGCAGGCCGGCGATCTTGCGGATCGCGTGTTCCTCGTGCGGGTCAATCCTGCCGTCCGCGGCGGCGACTCGCCACAGGGAGTCCACGATGCGGCCGCGTTCCGCGCGGCCCAGCCCCTCGTTAAGCCGGCGGGTGAAATCGTAGAGGGAGACGCTGTTTCCCAGCCGCTCTTCCGCCGCCTGCAACAGGGCCTCGATGTTTGCCTCGGAAAAATGGAAATGGGCGCGGAGGCGGCGCCCGATTTCCGCTCGCTCGCACTCCTCCAGGCGCCGGTCGCTGAGCCCGATCTCGGTCATCAGGGCGGCGGCGGCGAGTTCCACCAGTTCCGTTTCCTGCCCCGCCCCGTCGTCTTCGCCCGCGGCCTGCCCTCCCAACAGGAATTGCCGCATGGAGCGCCACATAGCCAGCGGCGTTGTCCTGCTCAGTGCAACTGTCCCACGTAGTAGCGGCCGTTCTGGAAGCGGTCGAAGAAATTGTCCACCAGGGGATGGCGGATCGGTTCCCCGGAGTTGTCCGCCAGCAGGTTGCGTTCCGCCACGTAGGTTTCCTGCTCGCTGTCGTGGGTCAGCACGTGGTACCAGGGTTGGTTCTTGGGCGGCTGGGTTACCGTCATCTGGTCGTACCACTCGTCGCTTCCCGAGAAGCTGGGGTCCGCGCCCACGATCACCCCGCGGTAGTTAAACAGCCGGTGCCGGACCAATTGTCCTACGGAGAATTTCGCATCAACGATCGGTTCCATTGTCTCGGTTCGCTTGCTCATTACGCTACGATTGCCCATGATCATAACAGATTGAAATAACGGATCGAAGAACCGGAGGCGCAAAAGGATGGTAGTCAAGGATTGGGTGGAGCGGGATCTGGCCGTACTCTGGCACCCCTGCACCCAAATGAAGGACCACCCGGAGGTGCCGCTGCTGCCGATCCGCCGGGCGAAGGGGGTATGGCTCGAGGATTACGCCGGCAAGCGCTACCTGGACGCGATCAGCTCCTGGTGGGTGAACCTGTTCGGACACGGCAATGTGCAGATTGCCTTCGCCATTCGCCGCCAGTTGGACCGCCTGGAGCACGTTCTGCTGGCCGGTTGCACCCACGAACCCGCGGTCGCGCTGGCCGAGCGCTTGACCCGCCTTGCCCCCGCGGGCCTGAGCCGCTGCTTCTTTGCCGACAACGGGTCGGCGGCGGTGGAGGTGGCCATGAAAATGAGCTTTCACTACTGGCAAAACCGCGGCCGCTCCCGCAAGCGCCGCTTCGTCTGCCTGGAGAACGGCTACCACGGCGAGACGCTGGGCGCCTTGTCGGTGGGCGGCGTATCCCTGTACCGCGACACCTATAGTCCCTTGCTGCTGGATACCATCGCCGCGCCTTCGCCGGACTGCTATGCCCTGGACGGGCGCGATGCCTGGGAGGAGCATTGCCGCCGCAAATGCGAGGAAATGGAGGCCCTGCTGGCGCGGCACAAGCAGGAGGTATGCGCCGTGATCGTCGAGCCGCTGGTGCAGTGCGCGGGGGGCATGCGCATGTATCACCCGGTGTATTTATCCCTGTTGCGCGAGGCCTGCGACCGCCACGGGGTGCACCTGATCGCAGACGAGATCGCAGTGGGCTTTGGCCGCACCGGCACTCTTTTCGCCTGCGAACAGGCCGGCATCTCCCCGGATTTTCTGTGCCTGTCCAAGGGACTGACCGGCGGCTTCCTGCCGCTGTCGGCGGTACTCGTTCCGGAGGAGATCTACCAGGCCTTCTACGGCGACTACGGAGAACGCAAGGCGTTCTTGCACTCCCACAGCTACACCGGCAACCCGCTTGCCTGCAGCGCCGCCCTGGCCACCCTGGACATCTTTAAAAGTACCCCGGTGTTGCGGAACAACCGGCGCCTCGCGCGCTGCATGGGGGAGGCGGTGGAGGACCTGCGGCAGCATCCGAATGTCGCCGAGATCCGCCAGCAGGGCATGATCCTGGCGTTGGAACTGGTGCGCGACCGGCGCGGCAACCGGCCCTTTCCCTGGCAGGAGCGCCGCGGCATGAGGGTATATCGCCACGGCCTGCAACAGGGCGTGTTGTTGCGCCCCCTGGGAGACGTGATTTATTTCATGCCGCCTTATGTGATCACTCCGTTGCAGATTAAGGAGATGGCCCAGGCGGCCCGCGAGGGGATAGAGATTGCGGTGCGAACCTGAACCGGGAGCGGACGCAGCCGGAACGCTGGCGGCCGGCGCCTTCGGGGACGGGGTTCCCCGCCTGTTCGTCGCGCAGCCGTTGGTCGGCGGCGGCTCCCTGCTGTTGTCCAAAGCGCCGCAACGGCACTACCTGTTGCGGGTGTTGCGCCTGCGGCCCGGGGCGCCGCTGCGCCTGTTCGACGGCAGCGGCGGCGCATATTGCGCCCGCATCGCCGCCGTCCGCCAGAGCGGCGTAGAGCTCGCCGTGGGCGGGTTCCTGCCGGGGGAGCGCGAGTCGCCGTTGCGGCTTCGGTTGCTGCAGGGCGTCTGCCGCGGCCGGCGCATGGACTACGCCTTGCAGAAAGCGGTGGAATTGGGGGTGTGGCGCATCGTCCCGGCGCTTACCCGGCGCTGCGGCGCGCGCCTGGCCGGTGCGCGGTTGCGGACTCGCATGGCGCACTGGCGCGGGATCGTCGTCGCGGCCTGCGAACAGTGCGGGCGCAACCGGGTGCCGGAGATCGAATCCCCCGTTCCGTTGTCCGAATTGCTGGCCAACGAGGCGCCTCTGACGGGTATTTATTTCGCCCCCGGCGCCGCCCGCTCCCTGGCCGGTCTGCCGCCGCCGGGCGCGCGGATGGATATCCTGGTCGGTCCGGAAGGCGGCCTGTCCGGCGAGGAAAACGCCGCCGCCGCCGCCGCCGGCCTGGCGCCGGTCGCGCTGGGGCCGCGAGTGTTGCGCGCCGAGACGGCGACGGCGGCGGCGCTGAGCGCCTGTCAGGTACTGTGGGGCGACCTTGCGGCGCCCCAATCCGCGCCCCAGTCTGCGCCCCAATCCGCGGCGGAGTCCGCGGCGGCGCCTCCGCAGCGGCGGCGCGTCGGCGGGCAGGGCGGGGAACGGATTGCCGTCGCGCCCGACCCGGGAGTCGGCGGAGCCCGGCGGTAGGCGGCGCCGTGGAGACGGGGGAGGCAGGGCCGTGATATTCCAGCAGGTCGGCATTTCCCTGCTCGTTCTCCTGTATGTGGCGCTGACGATTTGCGTCCTGCGCCTGCCGCCTGCCGGGGAGCGCCCCTTGCCGGCCCGTTGGCCGCTGTTGGCAGTGAGCGCCGTCGGTCTGCTGTTGCACTGCGCTTGCTCGTACCCGGTGGCGGCCGCCGCCATCGGCGGCTCGGCAGGGCTCGGGGGCGCCGCCCTGCTGGCGGCCTTGCCGGCCGCGTTGCTGGCCACCGCCGCGCTGCCGTTCCCGCGGGCCGCCGCCCTGTCGGCGCTTGGCTATCCGGCGGCCGCGCTGGGGCTGCTGGCCGCGCTGTTCCTGCCCGTGCAAGACGGCGCTTCTTATCGTCTTACGCCCGGGTTTCCCCTGCATCTGGCCTTGTCCGTACTGGCATTGGGCTGCATGCTGATGGCGAGCCTGCAGGCGGTGGCGATGGCGGTGCAGCGACGGCGGCTGCGTCGCCGTCCGGCCCTGCCCGCGCTGCCGTGGCTGCCTTCCCTGCAATCTATGGAGGAACTGCTGTTTCGCAGCATCGTGCTGGGCTTCTTCCTGCTGAGCCTCAGCCTGGTGACGGGACTCTCCTTCTCCATAGACCTGCTGCGGCCGCCGCTGGCGTACAAGACCTTGCTGTCCCTGCTGGCCTGGACCATCTTCGGCGTCCTGCTTTGGGGCCAGTGGGTGCAGGGTTGGCGCGGGCGGCGCGTCGCGCGCTGGACGCTGGCCGGCTGCGTGATCTTGCTGCTGGCCTACTCCGTTACCAAAATCGTCTTTATTCAGGCCTGAGCCCCGGGCGGCAACACCCGCTGGCGGCGGCCTGCCGCCCGTTCTTCCCATTACTCCCCCTTGAGCGTAAAGGGGGGAGCGATGGGGAGGGGCCGCATGAGCGCAAGCGCTTGAAAAATACTCTCTATATTGAGTAAAATTACTCAATGCAATGAGTAATTCGTCAACACTCCCGGCCCGCGCCCAGGCCAGAGAACTGGCCCGGCGCCTGCAAGAGCCGCGCCGGTTTGTCCAGGTCGTCGCCGGGGCGCGGCAGGTGGGCAAGACTACGCTGGTCAGGCAGGTCGCGGCGCGAGCCGGCCTGCCGGCCCGCTATGCCAGCGCGGATGAGCCGACTTTGCGCGGCGGCGATTGGCTGGAGCAGCAGTGGGAGGCGGCGCGGATGCTGGCCGGCGAGGCGGGCAGGAAAGGGGCGCTGCTTGTCCTTGACGAGGTGCAAAAGATTACGCAGTGGTCCGAGACCGTCAAACGCTTGTGGGACGCCGATACGCATACGGGACGGCGGCTGAAAGTCATCCTGCTCGGCTCCGCCCCGCTGTTGATTCAGCGCGGCTTGAGCGAGAGCCTCGCCGGTCGGTTCGAGGCGCTGCACCTGCCGCACTGGAGTTTCAGCGAAATGCGGCGGGCATTCGGCTGGTCGCTGGAGCGGTATCTTTTTTACGGCGCTTATCCCGGCGCGGCGCCGCTGGTCAGGCAGCCGGCGCGCTGGGCGCGTTACATTCTGGACTCGCTGGTCGAAACCACTCTCTCGCGCGATGTGCTGCTGCTGTCGCGCGTGAACAAGCCGGCGCTGCTGCGCA
>JAPPQA010000005.1 GCA_028817255.1 Gammaproteobacteria bacterium
AGGAGCGCGAAGCGCGCGCTTTATACGCTGGATTCCCGCCTGCGCGGGAATGGCGGATATTTGCCATGCCAGTGGGTAGTTTTTCGTGCGGCTCTGGATTTTAGAGTTTTTACACGGCCTGTTTCGTACGCATCACTCCCCCCTTGAGGGGGAGTCGGCAAGACGAGGGCGCCAGCCCGAAGTCGCGCCGGTGGGGGGAGCACCTAAAGCGCCTCCTACACCCCCACCGCCCAGGGAAACCGCAAGTGCCGCCTAGGCTCCCCCTCAAGGTGTAAAGGGGGGAGCGATGGGAAGGGGTTCCGCCGGAGCAGTCCCCTATTCCTGGATCGCCTTCATGCTCAGGCGCACCCGCCCCTGCCGGTCAATCTCCAGGACCTTCACTTTGACCGTCTCCCCTTCGCTTAGCCAGTCGCTGACTTGCTCCACCCGCTCGTCGGAGATCTGCGAGATGTGCACCAAGCCGTCCCGTCCCGGAAGGATGTTGACAAAGGCGCCGAAGTCCATCAGCTTGGAGACCCGGCCTTCGTAAATCCTCCCCACTTCAATGTCGGCGGTCAGCCGCTCGATCTGCTCGCGCGCCTTGTCGGCGGCCGTAACATCGGACGAAAAGATCTTGATCGTGCCGTCGTCCTCTACATTGATGACCGTGCCGGTGGACTCGGTGAGCGCGCGTATGGTCGTGCCTCCCTTGCCGATCACGTCGCGAATCTTCTCGGGGTTGATCTTCATGGTGGCGACGCGCGGCGCGTACTTGGAGATCTCTTCGCGCGGCTGACCCAACACCTGCTTCATGCGCTCCAGGATAAACATCCGGCCCTCGTGCGCCTGATCCAGGGCGCGGCGCATCACCTCCTCGGAGACGCCGTCAATCTTGATGTCCATTTGCAGGGCGGTAACCCCCTGGGCGGTGCCCGCCACCTTGAAGTCCATATCTCCCAGGTGGTCCTCGTCGCCCATGATGTCGGAAAGCACCACGAAGCGCTCTTCCTCCTTGATCAGCCCCATGGCAACCCCGGCGACCAGCCCCCGGATCGGGATGCCGGCATCCATCAGGGACAGGCTGGCGCCGCAGACCGTCGCCATCGAACTGGAGCCGTTGGACTCGGTAATCTCGGAGACGATGCGGATCACGTAGGGGAAGCGCTCATGGCTCGGCATCACGGCCCGCATGCTGCGCTTGGCCAGGCGCCCATGGCCGATCTCGCGCCGACGGGGCCCCATCATGCGCCCGGTTTCGCCCACGCAGAAAGGCGGAAAGTTGTAATGGAGCATAAAGGGGTCCCGGTACTCGCCCTCAATGGCGTCCACGATCTGCGAGTCGCGGTCGGTGCCGATAGTGCTGACCACCAGGGCCTGCGTCTCGCCGCGGGTAAACAAGGCGGAGCCGTGGGTGCGCGGCAACATTCCCACCTCCACGCCGATCTCCCGGATCTCGTCCGGGCGGCGGCCGTCAATTCGGGCGCCGCCGGCCAGGATGGTCTGGCGCACCGAATCCCGCTCCAGCGCCCCGATCGCGGCGCCCGCCTGCGCCGGCGCCTCGCCGCTCTCCTCTCCCTCCGCAAGGGACGCGAGCAATTCGGCCCGCACCTGCCGCAGGCGCTCCCGCCGCTCCAGCTTGTCGCGCACGGCATATGCCTGCCGCAACGCCTCGCCGCCGCGCTGCTCCACCGCCTCCACCAATTGCTGCTCCGGCGCCGGCGCTTGCCACTCCCAGGGTTTCGTCCCCGCGGCCTCCGCCAGGTCGCGGATATTCTCGATCACGACCTGCATTTCCCGGTGGCCGTGCAGCACCGATTTCAACATGGTCTCTTCCGGCAATTCGCGGGCTTCGGACTCGACCATCAAAACCGAGTCGCGGGTGCCCGCCACGATCAAATCCAACTCGGAAGTCTCGAGCTCGGCAAATGCGGGATTGAGCAGGAACTCGCCGCCCCGATAGCCGATCCGTGCCGCTCCCACCGGCCCGCGGAAGGGAACCCCCGCCAAGGCGACAGCGGCGGAGGCGCCGATCAGCGCCGGAATATCCGGGTCCACCCGCGGATCCAGGGATAACACGGTGGCAATGATCTGCACCTCGTTGCGAAACCCCTTGGGAAACAGCGGGCGTAACGGCCGGTCAATCAGGCGCGAGGTCAGAATCTCCTTCTCGCTGGGGCGCCCCTCGCGCCGGAAGAACCCGCCGGGAATCTTGCCGGCGGCATACGTGCGCTCCTGGTAATCCACGGTCAACGGGAAAAAATCCCGCCCCGGGTCCGGCTCTCTTCTGGCGACGCAGGTGGCCAGCACTACCGTGTCGGCTATGCTGACCAGCGCCGCCCCGTCTGCCTGGCGCGCCAGCCGCCCCGTCTCCAGAACGACTTGGTGACGGCCATAAGGAAACTCTCTGCGTATCGGTTTGTTCATTACACCCCCCTCGGTTGCGTCCTTGCCAAGTGGCCGGCGCGCCGGCGCCCAAGACGTCGTCGCTACCGGCTATGCCGTTGCGAATCCCGTTTCCCGCCGCTTATCTGCGCAGCCCCAAGCTCCCGATCAAGTCGCGGTAGCGGCCGAGGTCGTCTTTCTTGAGGTAATTCAGCAGGCGTCGCCGCCGACTGACCATCCGCAACAAGCCCTCGCGGGAGTGGTGGTCCTTCTTGTGCCGCTTGAAATGTTCCTCCAATCCATTGATGCGAGCGGTCAACAAAGCCACCCGCACCTCTGGAGAGCCGGTGTCCGCATCGGAGCGCCGGTACTTGCGCATAAGCTCGGACTTCTGGTCGCTGGATAAAGACACGGACTTACGGCAAGTTCCGCACCGGGGAACTTTCGGGCTTTTGGGGCAACGCGCTTCGGAAAATCATCGCGCGGTATTCTAACCCATCCGCGCGAAAAGTCACAAGGGGGCGCGCACGGGGGGCGCGCACGGGGCCGCCGCGGCTGCGAGAAAAGGGGTGGAGCGCCCAGTGCGGCCATGGCAGCGGCAGCGCGCTGGGAGCATACGCGCAAGGGGACCGTCCCATCCATATGAGCCTTCAGGGGGTTGGAGCAGGCCCCGCCGGAGCGGGCCCCCTCCCTTGTTGCAGCCAACGATCGATCTCTGCGCCGACGCAGGCGATGGACCGCATTCCGTCCATTTCCAGGCAACGCGGTCCGTCTTCGCCCGCGGACGCCGACCAGGTGCGATAGTAGTCGAAAAGAGGCTCCGTCCACTCATGATATACCTGTAGCCGCCGGCGCACCGTTTCCTCGCGGTCATCGGGACGCTGCACCAGAGGCTCCGAGGTAATGTCGTCAAGCCCCGCGCGGCGCGGGGGATGATTCCGCAAATGATAGACCCGCCCGGAAGCGGGGTGAATCCGCCTGCCGGCAAGACGCCGCACGATTTCCTCGTCGTCAACGCGGATAAGGAGCACCTGCGCGATGCCGATGCCTGCCTCCCGGAGTCCATCCGCCTGCGCTATCGTGCGGGGGAAGCCGTCGAACAAATACCCCGCGGCGCAGTCTTCCGCGCCCAATCGCTCCCGAATCAGGCGCAGGATCAACGCATCCGGCACCAACTCCCCGGCACGCATCATGCCCTCCACATCCCTGCCCAAAGCGCCGCCGGCCTGCACCGCGGCCCGGAGCATGTCCCCGGTAGAGATCTGCGGAATGCCGTACTTCGCAATCAGCAACTCCGCCTGAGTGCCCTTGCCGGAACCGGGGGGGCCCAACAAGATCATTCTTGGTTGCACGCTCATGCTCGTTCGCGGCCCTCGCTGGCCGGCAAGGGAAAATACCAGGGTAAGCCCTTATAATGAAAGACGATGAAGTTCGAACTGGATATCGCGCCCGCCGACAAGAATCAAATCCGCTCTTATCGCCGCGGCGCAGTCACGGTCAACGAAGAAGACTTCCATAACTCGTTGATCGTCACGCCGGATCGGTTGCTGCGGGATTGGCCGCCTCGCGGCTTCGACAGCCTGGAGGAGACGCACTTCCGCATCCTCCTCACGCTCGAACCGGAGTGCGTAATCCTGGGGACCGGCGGCCAGTTGCGCTTCCCCGCCTCCGGGATATTATCCCCTCTGGCCGGCGCCGGCATCGGTGTGGAAGTCATGGATACCGGAGCGGCCTGCCGCAGCTACAATGTTCTGGCAAGCGAAGGCCGGCGCGTCGCCGCGGCCCTGCTGATGATCGAATGACGCCTCACTCGTCCGCCGCCAGGGCGCCGAACGAAACGCCGTTTTGCCGCATCATCTTGCGCAGCCGACCCAGCGCCTCCATCTGAATCTGGCGCACCCGTTCCCGGGTGACCCCCAATTCGCAGCCGATCTCCTCCAAGGTGGCGGTAGCCGAGTTACATAGCCCGAAGCGCCGCTCCATAACGATGCGCTCCCTCTTGCTGAGCCCGGACAGCAGCTTCTCAATGCATTGCTTTACGCTACAGTCCTGCCACAGAAAAAAAGGATCGCGGCTGTTCTGGTCAGGCAAGGTATCCAGCAAAGACTTGCCATTCTCGTTATCGGCCGCCAGAGGGGCGGTGATCGAGGAGACCGGCTCGCACAACCCGAAAAGCCTGTCCACCTCGCCTACCGATTTTCGCACCCGCTTGGCCACATCGTAGAGCCGGGGTTCCTGATTACAGCCCTGGGCCAAAAGGCGGGCGGCCCGCTTGCATTCGTTGATCTCTTTTACTACATGTCCGGGAAGGCGCACCGTGCGCGACTGGTTCATCAAGGCGCGCTCGACGGACTGGCGTATCCACCAGGTGGCGTAGGTAGAAAAACGGAATCCCCGGTTCGGGTCGAATTTCTCGACCGCGCGAATCAGGCCGATATTCCCCTCCTCGATCAGGTCCAACAGAGGAAGGCCGCAATTGCCGTAGCGTTTGGCGATCTTCACCACCAGCCGCAGGTTGCTCTCAATCATGCGCCGGCGCGCTTCTTTGTCCCCTCGCCTGACGCGCCGCCCGTAGTCCACTTCCTCTTCCGGGGTCAGCAGCGGGGAAAACCCCACCTGACTCAGGTACAGGTACGTGGCGTCAAGTTCTCCGCCGCCGCCGCCAAGCGGCGCCGCGCCGTTGCGCAAACCCTCCGAATTCAGCCCTTCGCTCATGATTGTCGCAATTTGGCCAACTAGAGACTCCCCTCCAGCCTTGACCCTATCTTGTCCATCATTCCCTGGCCCTCTCCGCAACCTGCCCTGAACAGAACTGTATTTTACCATATATTACAATATGTCAAGTGGAAATCTTAGGCAAATACTTCAATGGGTCGATCGGCTTGCCCTTCTCGCGAATCTCAAAGTGCAACATGACATCGCCGTTCACCGCCTTGCCCATCCTCGCAATCTGTTGTCCCGAGCGCACCCGGTCTCCTTCTTTGACCAGCAATTCGCTGTTATGGCCGTATGCGCTCAGGAATTTCTCGTTATGTTTTATGATGATAAGCTTGCCGTAACCTAAAAGTCCACTGCCGCTATATACCACTTCCCCGTCCGCCGAGGCCTGCACCCGCTGTCCCAGGCGGCCTCCGATACTCAGGCCGGATCGCGCCGTAAGTGATTCTACCTTCAGCAGTTTTCCCTTGGTGGGCCAACCCCAGCGGATCGGCCCCTTCCGGGCGGCCGACTGCCGTAACGGCGGCGCCGGCACAATCCGTTTCTCGGCCTGGACCGGTTGCCGGGCGCGAACCGGCGGCGAAGGAACGACGGGGCTCCTGGACGGGCGCAACCGCAATTGCTGGCCCGCGTAAATAACATAGGGCGGCTGCAGACGATTCCATGCCGCTATATCGCGATAATCCAGCGCATGACGCCAGGCGATCGCATACAGGGTGTCGCCGCGGCGCACCAAGTACCGGAGCGGAACCGCGGGCGCCGCCTTCTGCAACGGCGGCGAAGGGGTCCGCGGCGAGTGGGCGGGCGGCGGCGCGGCATCCCGCGGCCGGGAGGAATCTACGACCGGCGCCGGCCCCGGCGCCATGCAACCCGCCCCGCACAGCAGAGCGGCAAGAACCAGCGCCCGATGCGGTCTCTTCAACCGACCCCCCTGCGCATCGGCACGAAGCTCACCCAGTCCAATTCCGTTTCCCGGTACCCCTCCGCGGTGCGCACGACCCGCAACAGGCGCTGACCTTTCCCGCGTTCCACGGGGGCAATCAAGCGCCCTCCCACAACCAACTGTCCCAGCAGTTCCTCGGGGATATCGGGGAACGCGGCAGAGACGACAATGCCGTCATAGGGGGAATGACTCAACCAGCCCCGGCTGCCGTCGCCGTACTTGAGGTGCGTGTTCCTCATCTCGAGCAGGCCCAAGTTCGCGCGCGCCCGGCTCAATAATGCGGAAATCCGCTCGATACTGAATACTTGTCGCGCAAGACATGCCAGGATAGCGGTCTGGTAGCCGCACCCCGTACCCACCTCCAAAACTCGTTCCGCCTTACGAATCGTCAACAGCGCTTCCATGATCCGGGCCACGATATAAGGCTGGGAAATGGTCTGATGGTAGCCGATCGGCAGGGCCGAATTGTCATAGGCACGGCCCTGCAACGCCTCGTCCACGAAAATATGCCGGGGAACCGTACCGATGGCATCCAATACCTCCCGGGAGCGAATGCCCATGGCGGCCAACCGAGCGACCAAGCGGTCCCGCGCCCGTTGCGAGGTCAAGCCCGTGCCGGGCAGGTCCTTACTCTTTGCCATGCCCGGCAAAATGCCGCACCCAGGCGCCCAGCCCTTCTAACTGGCTATGGCGCGTCAAATCAATCTGCAACGGGGTAAGAGAGACTCTGCCGGCGGCGACGGCATGGAAGTCCGTACCCGGTCCGCCATCTTCTTCCGAGCCCACCGCCCCCACCCAGTAGATCGTGCGCGACCGCGGATCCCGGGTACGAACGGCCGGCTCCGAGCGGTGCCGGTGGCCGAGGCGGGTCGCTTCGTATCCGGTAAGCTGCTGGAAAGGGAGATCCGGTATATTGACGTTCAGCAGGGTATCCGAAGAGAGCGGGTCGCTGCGCAGCCTCTCCAACAGTCGCAACACCACCTGGACCGCGGTATCGAAATAGCGCGCATCTCCTTCGCTGACCAGCGAAACCGCTATCGCCGGGCGGCCAAGGAAGCGCCCCTCCATCGCCGCCGCCACCGTGCCCGAGTACAACACGTCGTCCCCCAGGTTGGCGCCGGAGTTAATGCCGCTAATCACCATATCCGGCTCCTCGGGCAATAGGCCGGTAAGCGCCAAATGCACGCAATCGGTCGGAGTGCCGTTCAGATAATAAAAGCCGTTGCGCGCCTCCTGTACCCGCAGCGGCATATCCAGGGTCAGAGAATTGCTGGCGCCGCTGCGGTCACGGTCCGGCGCGACCACCGTGACCTCTCCCAGGGAAGACAACGCCCGGGCCAGAACCTCAAGCCCCTGCGCCAGATAGCCGTCGTCATTGCTCAGCAAAAAGCGCATGGCCGCCAGTCTAGCAGTAGATCGGGCGCCAGGCCCCGCCGCTGGAAGGGGCAGGCACTATCGTTGTCCGTCGAACAGGAATTCCAACAGCGCCTTCTGCGTATGCAGGCGATTGCCGGCCTCGTCCCAGACCACGCTCCGCGGACCATCGAAAACCTCGGCGACCACTTCTTCGCCGCGGTACGCCGGCAGGCAATGCATGAACAGGGCCCGCGGATCGGCCTGCGCCATGAGCGCCGCGCTTACCTGGTAGGGCCGCAGCTCCAGGCGGCGGCGCTCTCTATCCTCTTCCCGCCCCATGCTCACCCAGGCATCGGTCACCACCAGATCCGCGCCGCGCACCGCGGCAACGGGGTCCTCGAATACCCGCACGCGGTCGGAATGATCTTGCAGCAGTTCCGCAACAGGCCGGTATCCGGGAGGACAGGCAAGGTGCAGCCGGAAATCGAACTGCCGGGAGGCATTGATATACGATTGGCATACGTTGCTGCCGTCTCCCAGCCAAGCGACCAGCCTGCCGCAAATGTCGCCCCGGTGTTCCCTGTAAGTCAGCATATCCGCCAGCACCTGGCAGGGATGAAAGGCATCGGATAATCCGTTGATCACCGGAACCCGGGAATATTCGGCGAACCGCAGCAGGTCGTCGTGGGAGCGCACCCGGAGCAGAAGGGCATCCACCATGCGGGACAATACCCGGGCGGTATCCGCCAACGATTCGCCGCGGCCGAGCTGCGTATCCCGGGAAGACAGAAAAATGGCATGGCCGCCCAACTGCAGCGTGGCCACCTCAAAGGCAACCCGCGTCCGCGTAGAGGCCTGCTCAAAGAGCATCGCCAGCGTCCGCCCGGCCAAAGCGGTGGAATGCTTCCCCCGGCCGGCATCGGCCTTCAACTGCGCCGCCCGCGCAAGCAGGTTCTGCAACTCGCCGGGGCTGCAATCGTTTAACCGCAGAAAATGTCGCACCTTCACGGCAAGCTCCCCGGCCTCCCGGTCATGAAGGAGAACAAAAAGACCGCAGCAATCGAATCACGCAGTCCGCGATACGGTCCGCTTCCTCGTCCGTCAGAATCAGAGGCGGCAACAGCCGCACGACCCGGCCCGCGGCCACATTCAGCAACATGCCTTCCTGCAAGGCGCGCGCCGACAAATCCCGGCATTCCCGGTCCAATTCGATGCCGATCATCAAGCCCATGCCGCGAATCTCCCGCACCCCGGGACAATCCCCCAATCCATCCCGCAGGCGCGCCGACAACCGCTTGCCCAACGCAGCGGCGCGAGCGGCCAGCCGTTCTTCCTCCAACACGTCCAAGACGGCCAGCGCGACCCGCATTGCCAGAGGATTGCCGCCAAAGGTGGAGCCGTGGCTGCCGGGGGCGAACAATTTCGCCGCCGCCCCGCGCGCCAGGCAAGCCCCGATGGGCATTCCATTGCCCAGCCCCTTGGCCAAGGCAAGCACATCCGGAAGGATCTCTTCGTGCTGGTAGGCGAACCAACGCCCCGTGCGGCACATCCCGGTCTGTACCTCGTCCAGCAACAGCAACCACCCCTGCCGGTCGCAAATCCGGCGCACCTCGCGCAGATACCCCGGCGGCGGCATCCGCACGCCGCCCTCGCCCTGCAACGGCTCCAACAGCACCGCCACGACTTCGGCGCGCGCCTGCAATCGCTCCAGAGCCGCGGAGTCGCCATAGGGAACCTGCAGGAAACCGGGGATCAACGGGCCGAAGCCCGGCCGCAGCGACGCGCTCCACGCCCCCAAAGTACGGCCATGAAAGGCCCCCTCCGCAACGACGATCCGGGGCTCGGCCATCCCCTTAACGGAGATCCCGTACAGCCGCGCCAACTTGATCGCCGCCTCATTCGCCTCGGCGCCGGAATTGCAAAAGAAGGCCCGTTCCATCCCGCTCAAACCGGCCAGCCGCGCGGCCAGCCGATGCTGCAAAGGAATACGGTACAGATTGGAGGTATGAAGCAGCCGCCCGGCCTGTTCGACAAGGGCCGCCGTCACCCGGGGGTGAGAGTGCCCGAGGCCGCAAACGGCAAGCCCGCCGACGGCATCCAGGTAGCGCCGCCCGTCCTCCGCCCGCAGCCACGCCCCGGCCCCGCTCTCGAAAGCCACTGGCAGAGGGCGATAGCAACTCATCAGGGAATCTTGCATCTCCTTGGAGAAAATAGCGGAAACGGGAGAGCGACGCCCATCACACGGACGGCAAATAGAAAAGATGCCGGAAGAATACCTGGGGCCGTCTGCCCTGGAGCGCCCTTAGAGCGGCAGCGGCAAACCGTGGGAAGCGGCGCCCATGAACATCAGCAAAGGCAAAGAGAGCAGGGTGTTGGTCCGGGACGCCAAAAAGGCGACCCGCTTCGCGCGCGCCTTCTCGGCCTCGTCGGCTGCCACGATCCCCAGGACCCTCTTCTGGTTCGGCCAGATCAGCCCCCACACATTGAGCAGCATGATCGTGCCCAGCCAGGCGCCCATGCCGATCGTCACCGCGTAGTACTTGTCCCCGTCCTCCGCGCCGGCCCCCAACAGGAAGGACTCCAGGAACAGCCCCTTATGCCCCAGGTAGGCCGCCCCGGAAAGCCAGGTCACCAGCGCCGCCCAGCGAAACCACAGCAACGCCCGGGGCGCCACATATTTGCCGATAGCGGCGGGGCCGGGTCCGTCCTTGTCGGCCGTAGCCGCCGCCATGGCCGGGACTTGCACGAAGTTGAAATAATACAGCAGGCCGATCCACGTGATCCCCGCCAGAAAATGCAGCCAGCGCCACATTGCCTGCATGACTTGTAACTCTTCCATTGGCTCCCCCTAATCGTCTCTCTGGTCGCGCCTGCAGTTCGTTACCCGCCGATCAGCACCTTGGCCAGGTAAGCCAACAGGAACGACAGAACAATGCCCGCTACGATAGTGCCCGGAATGGAATCCAAAGGATTCATATAGCTGCCTCCTACGCGAACCTCCGCGCCCCGTTGTTGCGGAAGCGCAACAAGGCGGGGAATTATAGTGCCCCGAAGACGATATGTCCACTGCTGTATGGCGCCACCGTATGAGCCCAATCAGGCGGCCTCTCTCCCCTAATCCGCAACAGCGGGCTGGGGCGGCGGGAGACGGCGGCGCGTCAGTCGTCGCCGGGCACCCTGGGCACCGCGGCGAGCAGCCGCTGCGTATAAGAATGCCGGGGGCGGCTCAGAACCCGTTCGGTAGGGCCATGCTCTACCAGGCGCCCCCGGTACATAACCGCCACCTCGTCCGCCAGGTATTCCACGACGCCCAGGTCGTGAGTGATGAACAGGTAGGAGAGCCCCAGGCGTTCTTGCAACTCGAGCAGCAGTTTGAGGATCTGCGATTGCACCGACACGTCCAGGGAACTGGTGGGCTCGTCGCAGATCAGCAGCCGCGGCCCCACGGCCAGGGCACGGGCAATGCAGATGCGCTGGCGCTGGCCGCCCGAGAATTCGTGCGGATAACGGTATTTGTGCGCGGGGTCCAACCGTACCTGCTCCAGCAGGCGGTCCACACGGGCCATGCGCGCCGCGTAGGAGCCGCCGATGCCCTGGGCGCGCATCCCTTCGTCCACGATATCGGCGATCGTCATGCGCGGGTTCATGGAGGCGTAGGGGTCTTGAAAAATGACTTGCAGCCCGGCGCGCAAGCGGCGCAGGGCGGCGCCGCGCATTTGCGTTAATTCCATGCCGGCGAAGCGCACGCTGCCCGCGGTGGGCCGCGCAAGTTGCAGGACGCCGCGCCCCAGGGTGGTCTTGCCGGAGCCGGATTCGCCCACCAGCGCCAGGGTGCGGCCCTCGGGCACGGTCAGCGAGACGCCGTCCACGGCGGCCACGTGGCCGACCTGGCGGCGGAATACGCCGCGGCGGATGGGGAAGTGCACTTTGAGATCCCGCACCTCCAACAGGGAGGATGCCGCCGGCGGGGAACGGTCCGCCCCGTTCCCCGCGTCCCCGGAGCGGGGGCGTTGCGGCGCTCCCTCGGCGGCGCCCGGCGCGTCTCCGGGGCGGCGGCGCCCGAGGCGCGCGGGCAAGGCGGCGAATAGTTCGCGGGAGTAAGGGTGCTCGGGGGCGGCGAAAAAACGGTCCCGCGCCGCCGTTTCCACGACGTGGCCGTCCTTCATCACCGCCACGCGGTCGGCGACCTGCGCCGCCACCCCCAGGTCGTGGGTGATAAACAAGACGGCCATGCCGGTGCGCCGGCGCAATTCCTCCAGCAGTTCCAGGATCTGCGCCTGGATAGTGACGTCCAGGGCGGTGGTGGGTTCGTCCGCGATCAGCAGTTCCGGCTCTCCCGCCAGGGCGATCGCGATCATCGCCCGTTGCTTCATGCCGCCGGAAAGCTGATGCGGGTACTCCGCGATGCGGCGCCGCGGCTCGGGAATGCGCACGGCGTCCAGCAACTCCAGGGTCCGCTCGCGCAGGGCGCGGCCCCGCAATCCGCGGTGCAGGCGCAGGACTTCGCCGATCTGCCGGCCGATGGACAGCACCGGGTTCAGCGAACTCTGCGGCTCCTGGAAGATCATGGCGATGCGGCGGCCGCGCACCAGGCGCATGTCCCGTTCCGGCAGCGCCAGCAATTCCCGGCCGTCAAAACGGACGCTGCCCGCCGCCAGCCGCGCCGCGGGCGGCAACAGGCGCGTGACGGCGAGGGCGGCGATCGTTTTGCCGCTGCCGGACTGGCCCAGCAGGGCCAGGGTCTCGGCGCGCCGAACTTCCAGGCGCAGGTCGCGGACGGCAAAGGCGCTTGCTTCCCGGCCGTCGCCAAAGGCGATGGAGAGGGAAGCGATTTGCAGCAACGGCGCCTCGGCCGCCGCCTTGGCCGCCGCCTTGACCGCCGTCTCCTGGGGCCCGGGCGGCGCGCTCATGCGCCGCCCCCCCGCGGGCTTGGGCCCGCGACGAGCCGCGAACGGCAGCGGGCGGCGGCGGCGGTGGCGGCGGCGGCAAGCATGGGCCTATTCGCCGCCCCGCAGACGAGGGTCGAAGGCGTCGCGCACGGCGTCGGCAAACAGGTTGGCGGCCAGCACCAGACCCAGCATGAACGCGAAGGCGGCGGCCAGCGACCACCAGACTACGGGCTCGCGCGCCAGCTCCAGCCGGGCGCGGTTGATCATGTTGCCCCAGCTCTCGGTGCCGGGGTCCACCCCGATGTTGACGTAGGAGAGCACGGCCTCGGCCAACACCAGGGCGCTGAAGTCCAGCACCAGCAGGATCAGTACGATGTGCATCACGTTGGGCAGGATATGGCGCGCCAGGATGGCGAAGTGGCCGACCCCGAAGGCCTGCGCCGCCTGCACGAACTCGATCTCGCGCAGCTTGAGCGCCTCGCCGCGCAACAGCCGGCACAGGCTGGTCCAACTGGTGACCCCCAGGATCAGGCAAACCAGCAGCAGGCGCAGGTCGGCCCGCTGCGCGGCGCTGGCGAATTGGTCGGCATGCGCCTGCATATAGACCTGGGCCATCAGGATCGCGGAGGCGATCAGCAAAACGCCCGGGATCGAGGCCAGGGTGATGTAGAGGTATTGCACGATGTCGTCAATCCAGCCGCGGAAGTAGCCGGCGGCGACGCCCAGGATCAGCGCGAAGGGCAGCATGATCAGGGTGGTCGCCGTGCCGATCAGCAGCCCGGTGCGGATGCTCTTGAGGGCCTGGTACAGCACGTCTTCCCCCACTTTGTCCGTGCCCAGGGGGTGGTACTTGGCGCCCAGCGCCGCCCCCAGGAAGGCCAGCAACAGCAGGGCGCCCGCGGTCAGCAGGATCGTGCGCCACGGGACGGGGCCGCGCCCCCGGACGATGACGGCGAAGCGGGCGGCAAAGCCCTGCCCCGCGCGCCGCGCCTGCCAGGCGATCAGCAGCGCCGAGAGCGCCAGCCAGCAGAGCAGCCCCTGCAACAGGCCGCGGCCGCCGGTGGCCAGGATGTCCGGCCAGCGCTCGCGTTCGGGGAATTCCAGGTGGGCGCCGCCGTGCCGCAGGCGCGGATACACGTAATCCTGGCCGCCGCCGGGCCGATCTACGAATTCCCGCGAGTACTGGTAGGCGGCCAGCGGCGGCGAATAGGTCTTTTCCGTGCCCTGGCGCAGGGGCGCGGCCAGCAGATCGAACAGGCTGTATAACTCGCCGGGGCTGCCCGGCGCGTCCGTGCCGGCATCGGCGGAGGGGCGGAAATGCACCGAGTCCAGGCAGCCGACCGCCAGGTAGGCGCTCAGCACCACCGCACCCATCATGCCCAGCCGGCTGCGCGCCACGTTCGCCCAGGGCTCGCGCAGGTGGCGGCGGCGGCGCACATACAGCACATAGCCGACCAGCGCCGCCAGCAGCGACAGGAACAGCCAGTCGCTCCACAGCAGCTCGAGTTCCGACCAGCTCGGCACGGCCCTCAGCCCTCGAGGCGGATGCGCGGATCCGCCAGCACGTAAGAGATGTCGGTCAGCAGCAGCCCGGCGATGTAGAGCACCGAGCCCAGGAAAACCATGGACCGCAAGATGGCGAAGTCCTGGCGATTGATGGCGTCTATGGTGTAACTCCCCAGTCCCGGGATGCCAAAGAAGGATTCCGTGATCAGGCTGCCCATGAACAGCAGCGGGAGCAGCACCACCACGCCGGTCAGGATCGGCACCAGGGCATTGCCGAGCACGTGCCGGTACAGGACGGCGTGTTCGGCCAGACCCTTGGCGCGCGCCGTGCGCACGTAGTCTTTGCCGAGTTCCTCCAGAAAGATCGTCCGGTACCAGCGGACGCCGGAGCCGATGCCGTGGAGCACCGAGATCAGCACCGGCAGGACGAGAAACTTCAGCCCGCCCCAGCCGGCGTCGAAACCGGAGATCGGGACCAATTGCAGGATGCGCCCGCCCAGGTACTGGCCGCCGATGATGTAGAACAACCCGGATACGGACATCATCAAGACGCAGAGCGCAACCGCCGCGACATCCAGGAAGGTGGCGCGGAACAGCGCGACGCAGAGCGCGACGGCAATGTTGATCGCAAGGCCGATCAGCAGAGTGGGCAAGGCGATCGCCAGGCTGGGCCACATCCGCTGGCGGATGTCGTAGCCGATCTGCCGGCCGCCGTCGGAGTTGCCGAAGTCGAACAGAAACAAGCGCGCCGACTTGGAATAGAAGATGGTGTCGGTGACCCGGGCGAGACCCTCGGCGTCGGCGTTCCACAGCAGGGGCTTGTCGTAGCCCAGGGATTGCTTCCACTGTTGGATGGCCCTGGCGTCTTCGTATTTGGCGCCCAGATGCATCCGCGCCATGTCGTCCGGCGTGTTGACGACGAAGAACAGCGCGAAGGTAATCAGGTTGACGCCGATCAGGATCGGCACCGCATACAGAATGCGCCGCAGGATGTAGGTCGTCACCGGGGCCGCACCGTCTTCCGGGGGCGGGGCGCCGGCAACGGCGGCGGCGGGTATGCGGCCGGGGGCGGCGCGCTCATCGGGCGACGGCCCGCTCCCGGGCGCGGTGCAGCCGCACGGCAGGCACGGCGACGGCCGCCAGCAGCGCCGCCAGCGCCAACACCGGCCACAGCAGCGGCCGGTTCCACCGCTGCCGCGCCTGCGTCCGCAACTCGGGATTCACGCGGCGGTATTTCAGGGTGTTGTTCGCCATCAAATTCGGTTTGGCGTTGCCGTACCAGGCGTGGTGCAGCGAAAATGCCTTGGGATGGAAGCCCCAGAGCCAGGGCGCGTCGTGGCGTACAAGGTCGGTCATTTGGCCGATGATTTCCAGCCGTTGCGGCCCGTTCTCCATGTCCCGCATCCGATCGAACAGCCGGTCGAATTCCGGATTGCCGTAATTGGCGGAATTCTCCCCTTGCGAGTCCACCTTGGCATGGGGGCCGTAGAGCAGGAACAGGAAGTTCTCGGGGTCGGGGTAATCGGCGTTCCAGCCCCACTGGAACAGTTGCGCCGTGCCCTGGCGCATCTTTTCGCGGAAGCGGTTGTAGTCCGTGCCGCGCACCACGAGTTGAATGCCCAGCTTGGCGAACTGCTTGCCCAGCCAATCGTAGCGCGCCTTGGAGTCGGGACCGCGGGCAACGGTGTCGAAGTACAGCACCAGCGGGCGCCCGGTGGCGGGGTCGCGCCCCTCGGGATAACCGGCCTCGGCCAACAAGCGCCGGGCGTCCTCCAGGGGCCGCCGCCGCGCGGCGCCGTCCCGCCAATAGTGGGTCACGGGGTTCAATCCCCGTTCGCCCTCGAGATAACCGAAAATCCCGGGAGGAATGGGCCCCTGGGCGACGATGCCGCGGCCGTTGAGAAAAATGGAAACATATTCTTCGTAGTCCACGGCGATGGCGACCGCGTGGCGCAGGCGGCGGGCGCGCTCCCCGCGGCCGCCCACCACCGGGTCGCGCATATTGAAACCCATGTAGTAACTGGAGGGGGTGACCGCCACCAGCAGGCCAATCCCCCGCGCCCGCATCTCCTCGCTGAGGCCGATGCCGCCCCGGTCCCCGACCTCGATCGCCTGGTCGAAACTGTCGGAGACGATCCCCGAGGCATCGTAATAGCCCTGCAAGAACTTGCTCCAGGCGGGGATAGCCTCTTTCTCCAGGGTATAGATCGCCTGGTCCAGGAAGGGCATCGGCCGCCCGGCGTCGGCCAGGAAGCCGCGGCCGCGGTCTTCCGGTTCCCCCTCGGCGGGATAGGGTTCGCCGCGAAAATTGGGATTGCGCTCCAACACCATGCGCCGGTTGGGGTTGTTCTCGGCCAGCAGAAACGGTCCCGTGCCGAGCGGATACCAGTCCAGCGCGAGGTTGCGTTCCTGCATCCCGGACTGCGCGTAGAAGCGCTCGGCCTCCCAGGGCATGGGGGAGAAAAACGGCATGGCCAGCCAGTAGAGAAACTGCGGATACCTGCCGTGCAGGGTAATCTCGTAGCGGTAGCGATCTACCTGCCGCGCGCCCTCCAGTTCATGGCGGCGCAGGTCCTGAAAGCCCCCGGCCTCCCCCTCGGCCGCCAACCGCTGCGCCTCCTTGCCCAGCGTTTCGCCCAGCTCCCGGAAGCCGACGATATAGCGCGACAGCAGGCCGGCGATGGGCGAATGCGTGGCAGGATGCGCCAGACGCTTGACCTGATATACGTAGTCCCCGGCATTCAGTTCGCGGCTGCCGCTGGCGGGAAAGTCGGCCAGCGCGTGTACGTCGCGCAGGTCTTGCGCCCGCAACCGGTGGAAGCGCAAGCGCCCTGCCGCGTCCCGCGCCAGCGCCGGGTGCGGTTGATAGCGGATGCCCTCGCGGATGCGGATACGGTAGCGGCTGTACGCGATCCGCTCCGGCGGCGCCGAGGCGGGCAGCGGACGACCCTGCTCGTCCAGGTATTCCGCGACCGGCATCTCCGCGGCGGCCAGGGGCGCCAGCCGGTAGGGCCGGTGCAAAAAATGGTATTGCAGCGGCGGCTCGTAGATCTGGGCGATGAATTGGTATTCGTCGGCGCTGTACGCGCGCGCCGGGTCCAGATGCTTGGGGCGCTCGGTAAAGGAGTCGTATAAGATATTCGCCAATGGCGGCGCCGAGGGATACGGGTCGTTCCAGGGCCTTTCCGTACAGCCGCCCGCCGGCAACAGCAGCGGCAACAGGAGCAGCCGGCAGGCGGGCAGGCAGGCGGGCCGGCAGGCAGCGGGCGCGCGGCGATGTGCAAGGCAACGGGACATCTAACGGGATAACGTTCGTCGTCTATAATAGCGAGGGGGCAATTATAGCCTCATGCGCGGCCAATGCCGGAGTGCGGCGCCGGCCGCGCGCGAATCGAAAGGGGGAATACGGCGATATGGCGGCGATATGACCATGCTGGCCGGCGCTCGCGCGCTGATCGCGGGGGTCGCGAACGAACGTTCGCTGGCCTGGGGCATTGCCCGCGTCCTGCGGCGGGAGGGGGCCGAACTGGCTTTTACCTTCCAGGGAGAACGGCTGGAGCAGCGGGTCCGCAAGCTGGCCTCGGAGCTGGGGGCGGCGGAGCGGGTCTATCCCTGCGACGTCACCGACGACAAGGCCATCGCCGAAGTATTCCAACGGTTGCGGCAGGACTGGGGGCAATTGCAGGTCATCGTCCATTCCCTGGCCTACGCCCCGCGCGAGCTGTTGCAGGGCGGCTACCTGGAGCGGCTGGACCGCCGGGGCTTCCTCGAGGCCTGCGAGGTCAGCGCCTACAGTTTCTCGGCGCTGCTCTCCGGCGGGCGGGCGCTGCTGGCGCCGGGCGCCGCCGCCCTGACCCTGAGTTATCTCGGCGCCGACAAGGCCGTGCCCCACTACAACGTGATGGGCGTGGCCAAGGCCGCCCTGGAATCCAGCGTGCGCTATCTGGCGGCCGACCTCGGCCCGCGGGGGATCCGGGTGAACGCCATCTCCGCCGGCCCGGTGCGCACCCTGGCCGCCTCCGGGATCGCGGGGCTGCGCGGGTTGCTCGCGCACGTGGCCGAGACGGCGCCGTTGCGGCGCAACGTCGCCCTGGAGGACATCGGCAACGCCGCCGCCTTCCTGTGCTCGCAACGGGCCGCCGCCATTACCGGCCAAGTGCTCTACGTGGACTGCGGCCACTCCATCCTGGCGCCCCTGCCCTCCGGCACCGATGACCAGGGCTGAAGGCCAAGGCCACGCCCTGCTGTGGGCCCTGCTGGTTGGCGCCGCCGCCGGCATTCTGTGCGGCTGGTTCGTGGGACCGGCGATGCAATCCGTCGCCTGGGTGGGCACCTTGTTCCTGAACGCGCTGAAAATGACCATCGTGCCGCTGCTGATCGTGGCCGTGATCACCGGGGTGGCCGGCTTGGGCGGCACCGGCCGCCTGGGCCGAATCGGCGGCATCACCGTGCTGTATTACGCCTCCACCACGGCGCTGGCGGTGCTGATGGGCCTGATTCTGGTCAACTTGATCGAGCCGGGAACGGGCGCCAACGTCACCGCCGCCGAGCCGCCGCCGGGCACGGCGGAGCGGGCCGAACAGGGCATTCCCGGCATCTTCCTGCAGATGGTGGCGCCCAGCCTGGCGGGGGCGGCGGCGGGCAACCAGCTGTTGCCGGTGATCCTGTTCAGCCTGTTTCTGGGCATCGCCCTGTTGCGCGCGGGCGAGTCGGGGCGGCCGGTCATCGCCTTTTGCGAGGGCGTCAACGAGGCGCTGATGACGCTGGTGCAGTGGATCATGTACCTGGCCCCCTTCGGCGTATTCGCGCTGATCGCCGCCCGCCTGGGCCAGGCCGGCGGCCAGGAAGGAATCCTGCGCGAACTGCAGGCGCTGGCCTGGTACATGGTTACCGTGGCCCTGGGGCTGCTGCTCCACTTCGGCGCGCTGTTTTGCATCCTGCGCCTTTTGTCCGGGCGCGGCCTGCGCTATCTGGATTCGCTGGCCCAGGCGCTGATCACCGCCTTCGGCACCGCCAGCTCCTCCGCCACCCTGCCGCTGACCATCCGTTGCGTGACCATGGCGGAGGTGGACCCGCGCTCGGCGCGTTTCGTGCTGCCCCTGGGCGCCACCATGAACATGGACGGCACGGCCCTGTACGAGGCCGTGGCGGCGATGTTTATCGCGCAGGTCTATGGGATTGACATGAGCCTGACGCAACAGTGCCTGATCTTCCTGACCGCCACCCTGGCCGCGGTGGGAGCGGCGGGCATCCCGCAGGCGGGACTGGTGACGATGATCATCGTCCTCACGGCGGTGGGCCTGCCGCTGGAGGGGATCGGGCTGTTGCTGACGGTGGACTGGCTGCTCGACCGCCTGCGCACCGCGGTCAACGTCTGGGGGGACAGCGTGGGGGCCGCGGTGGTGGAGCGCTTCCTGGTGGTGCAGGCCCCGGCCAAGGCCGCCGCGGAGCCCAGCCCCGTCCAGAACTGAAAGACGCCGGGAGCGCGAAGGCGCCGTTACGCAATCGAGGGGAAGAAAAGCGGCTCTCTCTCGCATCGCTCCCCCCTTGAGGGGGAGTCGGCAAGACGAGGGCGCAAGCCCGAAGGCGCGCCGGTGGGGGGAACATCGAAAGCGCCTGCTACGCCCCACCGCCCAGGAGAACCGCAAGGGCCGCTTACCCCCCACCGCAGCAGCCGGCGCCTGACGGCTTGGCTGCTGCGACTCCCCCTCAAGGGGGGAGTGATGGGAAAAATGAGGCG
>JAPPQA010000006.1 GCA_028817255.1 Gammaproteobacteria bacterium
GTTTTCCTGACCACCAGCAGTTCGTTGCCGCGGTCGTCCAGGACCTTGACGGCAACCTGCTCCCCGGCTACGAACGGCGCGCTGACAGCGCCCCGCAGATGCTCCCATACGGCCTCGTCGAAATCGGCCCGCACGGCCCGGCGGATTTTGTCCCAGGCCGAAGTGCGCGGGAAAAATACCTGGCCGGCGCGGAAGCACTGGCCGTCGTAGTCGGTGTCCAACATCCAGCAGGGCACGTCGTCGCCCTGCAACGCGCCATGCTCCATGGTGGCGGGGTCGAACACATCCAGGCCCTGCAGGGTTGCCTGCCACAAGTCGGCGCCGTCTTCGGCCTTGCCGCCGGTTTTTTCCAGTTTGATATCGGGCAGGCCGACGACGGCAAAAAGTTGGCTGGAGCGGGTATTTTTCAACAGGTCGGACATCACCAGATCCGTGCTCGCCTGGGCATAAAAGGCCGGCAGGCCGAAGGTCGCTTCGCTGCGCTCCACGGTTTGGCGGGCGGCGGGCTCTATGGCAAAGGCGATGACCAGCAGCAGCCGGTAATCTTTGGCGCGCGCCTCTTTGCCGGCCTCGATCACGGCGCGTTCGCTGATGGCGCCGTTGGCCGGGCCGAAGACGATGGCGATGGCCTCGCCGTTGTCTGGATTCTCGGCCTCGGCGTGGAGGCTCAAGGATTTGGCGGGCGGGCGCACCTTGGCCAGGCGGAAAGTCTTGTTAGCTTGCAGCTTCAATTCCGGCGACTGACGCAACACTTCAATCATGCGCTCGATATGGCAGTCTTCGTCGTCCGGCAACGGCTCGGGCTCTTGCGCCTGCCGCCCATTGGCCTCCGGCGACAGCGGCGTCGGCAATACGGCCTCGACACAGAATGGGCCGGTGACACGGGCGACATTGCGCTCGATTTCCGGTTTATCCACCAACACCTCTTCCGCCGGCGGCTCGTCGTTGGCGATGGATTTCAGCGTGATATGCGGCACGATGCCGCCGACTTCCTCGCCTTTTTTGTTTTGCCTGCGGGCATAGACAAAACCGCCGGCCGGGCCGCGTTGCTCGTCTTTCAGTTGATAGTACGGATAAGTGGCCGTCAGCAGACGCTGGCGGGCGAGGGCCAGCGGCACGCGGGAGACATCGGTGGTAATCCAGCGGCGGCCCCATTGTTCGGCGACACAGGCGGTGGTGCCGCTGCCGCAGGTGGGGTCGAAGACGAGGTCGCCGGGGTCGGTGGTCATCAAGATACAACGCTGGATGACTTTTTCGCTTGTTTGAACGACATAGCATTTATCCGATGCTCCTGCCATATCAAGCCAGGAACTGGTGATTTCTTTGTATGGAAAGTCATCCAGATAATATTTGTAACGTAATACGGTCTTACTTTCATAAAATCTCCCTTGCTTTCTTATATTCTCCATTCCTTGTTTAGTTGTTTTCCAGCCTCTGCCACTTGTGGGATTCCATGTTTTCCCAGCATATTCAACAGGAAAAATAGTTTTCTCATTAGGCCCGGCTGCAACAAGAGTAATACTGGAAAATAATCGTTCTCCCTTTTTCAATTCCCTGCCCAAATCAGCTATATTTTTTAAGTCTCCTTCCTCTGTTTCCACCAAGTTAAAGCCATCATCAGGGCCTTTTTTATTAAACAGCCTTCTAAATTTGATAGATGTCTTATTTTTAGCATACCAACAAATATAATCGGTAATATGAGGAATGTATTTTGAGCCCAACGGAGCACTCGTTCTGTATGAAATGAAACTAACAAAATTCTCCCGCCCAAAAACCTCGTCCATCAAACACCGAACGAGATGCACATTCTCATCGGAAATCTGCACGAAGCACGAACCGCTGTCGCTCAACATTTCCCGCGCCAGCAACAGGCGGTCGCGCATATAGGTCAGCCAGGAATGAATGCCCAGCGTCCAGGTGTCGCGGTAGGCTTTGATCATTTCCGGTTCGCGGTTGATGGCATTGTCGTCGCCGTCCTTGACATTGCGCTGGCGCACGAAGGGCTGGAAGTTGCCGCCGAATTTGACGCCGTAGGGCGGATCCATATAGATCATCTGCACCTGTCCGCCCAGGCCCTCGTATTCCAGCAGCGAGTTCATGACTTGCAGCGAGTCGCCGAGGATCAGACGGTTCTGCCAGCCGTTCAGATGCTCGTATGCGCCGCGAATCTTCTCGCCGATGCTCCGCTCGCTTTCGCCGAACAGGTCCAGGGTTTGCCCGCGCCTGGGGTGGCGGCGCTTCAGGGTCGCCAGCACCGCCTGCGTCGAAAGCCGCTCGTGTACAAACAGCGGCAGGGTCGGGACCGTCAAACTGCCCCGTTCGGCCTTGCCGCTCCAGTTGAGGAAGGATGCGGACAGGCTTTTGAGTTTTTCCGCGGCCCGCCGCGCCTGGTCCAAATCGCCGCTGTCAATAATCTCCCGGATTAACCGCTCGCCCTTGCCGCGGACCTCGGCCTCGTCCCATGCCAACTCGGGCGACAACGAAGAGTCGTAGCGCCAGGTTCTGGGCGGCTTTCTCTTGGCGGGCGGGAAGACATCCTGCGCGCCGCTTTCCGGGCGCAACAAGGCTTCCTCCTTGTGGCGGTAGTCACGCGCGGCTTTGCGGGGCTTCTTCGGCATAAGGCGATGCGATTCCAGTACGGTGGCGGTGCGAGGTAGCTTATCTATGGGATACTCTGATTAAAACGTATCCCAGCACGCATCTTCCCCTCGCCATTCCCGCTTTTTTTCGCCATTCCCGCGCAGCAGGCTGTAAAAACTCCGAAAATCCAGAACTGCCCGAAAAACTACCTACTGGCACGGCAAATATCCGCCATTCCCGCGCAG
>JAPPQA010000007.1 GCA_028817255.1 Gammaproteobacteria bacterium
CCCTGTAAAAGCCCCCTCCGGGAGGCTCATGCGCTGAGGCAGAGCCGCTTCCGGGCGACTTGTGCACCTTTTGAAACGGCAATGGTTTCGCCATGGGCGCATTATGGATTGCCTTGCCCCGCCAACACTACGGAACGCGGCAACAAATTGAAAAATAAGGAAAAAATCAGGATCGGGCAAAAAGTCGGCAACGCCGCGAAGCATCCGCCCCTTGGGGAGGGTGTAGCGAAGTCCAGAGAATATCCACAAAGTTATACCCGGTTCGTGTGGACAATCTCAGCTGCCCTGCCGGCCCCGGCGACAAAAGCGCCCGCAGGCGGTGCGGCGATGCGGATATGGCGCGGACCGCGCGAGCGGGCCCCGCCGGCCATATGGCGTCCCCAGGGGGAATCGAACCCCCGTTGCCGCCTTGAAAGGGCGGTGTCCTAGGCCTCTAGACGATGGGGACGAGCCGAAAACAGCGCCGGAGACGGCAAAACCCACCGCGGCGCCCCGCTTCTAATGGCGCAGGAGGAAACGGACACCGGGCTATGTTCTTCTTGCGAGTGCGATACCGGTTTGGTGGAGCCAGGCGGGTTCGAACCGCCGACCTCTACAATGCCATTGTAGCGCTCTCCCAACTGAGCTATGGCCCCCGGCACACTCCCGTCGCCTCCGCGCACGGCCCGCAAAAGGCCAAGCCGCCAACAGAAACGGCGCAGGATTGTCGCCAGCCGCACCCAAACTGTCAAGGCCACTTTGGTTTGACAGGCCACTTTGGTTCGACGGTTTTTACACGGTCTGCCGCGCGGGAATGGCGGAATTATGCGCCGCCGCTTTAATCAGAGAATCCCCAAGGCCATTTTTGGAGCCATTATTTGGCCGGCATCAGCATTTCGGCAATGTCTCTGCCAATCGTTGGCGCAGGCAATTCCCAACGTTCCTGTCGCGCAATCTCGAGCCATTCGTCAACAATCCGGCACAATTCTCGATAGACTTCCACTTCATCCTCGCCATGACAACACCGGCCTATGATTCCAGGACAATAGCCGACAAAACATCGATCTTCTTCCGACCATTCGACAATCTTGATGTACTTTGCGCTATCGGTCATTGTTAAGCTCCTGAATGCCTTGCCTTACCTCCTTTTCCTGATGAGGAGCAGTCTCCGGGACACGAGACCGCCGCCTCCCAAGCCCGCGCCCGCGCGACGCCCGTGACAAATAGCGCCGCCACCCGCGGCGACTGGCCGATTTACGTGGCAAAGCTCCGCCCTGTTGTCCACATGGACATAGTCATCGCCTGCAACAAACCGAAGGCGACGGCGACAGTATAAAATGCCGCGCTACGGCTGCGAATGGTTGCCAATATCAGATATATGGGAAAGATCACCGCCAAAAAGCGCGGCATGGGATAGACCATTTGGATGTGCGACGCCAGCGGCACCAGCACCATCCCCAGCGACCAGAAAAACAACAAGTTCCCGATCCGCTTTCTGCCCCAGAAGAGCAGCCCGACTACGGCGACCGTGCAGGCTACCCCGTACCCCAGGCCCATACGCGCACTGGATCTCCAATCAAAGGGATCCTCCAAATATTTCGCCAACCCCCAATGCACTGTCCGAATGGGATTCACGTGGGAATCCTCCGGAGGCACCCATGCGTACTGGGCATCCGCAAACATGAGCGGATTGCCGGTCTTGTAGTAGCACGCCACCATGAAGATCAGGATGCCAACCGGCACCAGCCCCAGCCACAACGCATTCGGGCGTATCGCCTTGATGCGCCACTTTCGCTGCCGCAGGTATTCAAGACCCAGCAACGGCGCCATCAGCACGCCGACCAGGCGAGTCGCCGCGGACAACATGCCCAGAATGCCGGCGAGAAACCAGTTCCCTTTGCGGGCGAAATACCATGCCCCGACGGTCAATGCCAAAAAAAGACCCTCGGTCATGAGGCAGGAGAACACATACGCGGTGGGAAAAAGAAAGAGGAACAGCGCCGCCTTCTTCGCCGTCTCGGTGTCTTTTGACAGTTCCACCAGTTTATAAAGAAACCAGGCGCCGACGATCAGCGCGACGTTGGACACGATAAGACCGCCGATATAGATGCTGCCGATGGGCGCTTCGACGAGGCGCGTCAACCACGGGTAGAGCGGGAAAAACGCCCAGATGGAGTAGCCTCTTGTAGGATCCAACGGATCCGGGCTCGGATCCCCCGGATACCCCATATCCGCAATAAAGTAATAAAACCTTGAGTCCCATGCGCTCCAGATATCCAACCAGGGCTGCCCGCTGCCAACCCCGAACCGCTGGACGTTGGACATACTGTCAACTTGCCCTATCCAACTCCTGGCAAATACGCCGACACCGGTCAGGACGAGCCGGGAAACAAGCCAGATCTTCAGGACGTAAGAAACGCCCGCAAGCGCATCCGAGCGCAAAATTCCCCGGAGGTCAAAGCCGCCCTGCCCCGCAATTTCATCCGCACGTGAGATTTCCGGGGAAGAGCTCCCTTCCGGCAATTGTTGCCTTTTCGCTCGCGCGTGCTTGGCGCCCGGCTTCTTATGCTTCGATCTTTTCTTCGCCATGGTCTTTGACCGCCGCTTGCGCCTGTACGGATCGCGCAGCCCCGATCCCGCGCCGGCGCGGCACGCCTTCTTCCAGGGACCCTACTGCGCCACCGGCGCCCCGTCCCGATAGTCGGTTGTGTGCAGCACTGCCCCGCCCGCATCCCGCGCAATCCACTGGCCGTGTCTGCGGCCATCCCGGTAGGGGCCCTCCTCTACATCGCCATTCGCCCAGCGCAAAATCCACTGGCCGTGTTCGTTGCCGTCCCGGTAGGGACCTTCCCACACATCCCCGCCAGCCGAGCGCAAGACCCACTGGCCGTGCCTCTTGTCGTCCCGGTAGGGGCCCTCCTCCACGGAGCCATTCGCCGAGCGCAGGCGCCATTGGCCATGTCTGCTGCCGTCCCGGTAGGGGCCTTCCTCCACAATCCCGCCGGCGTGACGCACCACCCACTGGCCATGTCTGCCGCCATCGCCGTAGGGCCCCTCCGACACATCTCCGGCCGCCCCCCGCAAAACCCACTGTCCCCGCGGCCTGCCTTCCGCGATCGTGCCCGCGGCCTGACCCGAGTGCTGCGGCGTCCTCCAGGCAAGCGTTCCCTCTCCCTGCGCCAGGTTGCCGACACAAGTTCCACTCCAGGTCCAAATCGCCAATTCCGCCGGGCGCCGGGTCCCTCCCGGCCGGAAATAACAGTCCCCAGGGCTGGCCAGTTCGAGGTAGCAATCCCCCACCTCTCCCGCGGAACAAGCCTGGCCGGCAAAATCCGCCGCGCTGCGCGCAAGGTACAGATACGCGCCCGCCGCAACCGCAAGCAGGAAAATTCCGACCGCAACAACGCCGCCAGGTTTGAGACGCTTCATCGTGCCGGCTGCCCGAACCGCCGCCGCGGGCCGCCGGGAACATTCGCCGGGAGCCTCCCTGCCCTGTAGCCAAACGCGGCATCCGCAATCAATACCTGCGCCGCCGGGACTGCGTCGAATACGCCCATGGCGGCCATTTTACGCAGCAGGCCGTTCATGACAACCGGCGCCAG
>JAPPQA010000008.1 GCA_028817255.1 Gammaproteobacteria bacterium
AAGGACCGTACCGGCCCATGCGCGCCAGAATCGGACGCCCGCTCCGCGGGTCCTGTCCCAATTCCCTGCCGCCCGCCTCGCCGCCACCCGCCCGGCCTTTGCGCTCGAACAATTCCAGCGCCTGTTCCAGGGTGATGGAGTCCAGGCGCTGCTCCGGCATCAGGCTGGCAAAGCGCGGCTTCTCCTTGTCGCCGCCGCTGCCCATCTGCACATAAGGACCGTACCGGCCCATGCGCGCCAGAATCGGACGCCCGCTCCGCGGGTCCTGCCCCAACTCCCTGCCGCTCGCCTCGATGCGGCTGACCGTGCGTTCCTTTTCCTCGACCCGCTTCTTGAAGCTGCCCCAGAATTGTTTCATGACCGGGCGCCAACCCTTCTCGCCGCGAGAGATGGCGTCCAGATCGTTCTCCAGGTGGGCCGTGAAGTCGTAATCCACGTATTTCTCGAAATGCCGGGTCAGGAATCGGCTCACGACCCTGCCGATATCCGTAGGCACGAAGCGTTTCTTCTCCATTTCCACGTACTTTCTCTGCCGCAAAGTGGAGACGATGCTGGCATAGGTGGAGGGACGGCCGATGCCGTGCTCTTCCAGGGCGCGCACCAGGCTCGCCTCCGAGTAACGCGGGGGCGGCGTGGTAAAGTGCTGATCGGCGCGCAGCTCGCGCAATGCGACACGGTCCCCCTGCTGCAACGGCGGCAGCGCGCGTTCTTTTTCGTCCTCGCGCACCGGGTCGTCCTTGCCTTCCTCGTACACCGCCAGGAAGCCGGGCTTGCGTACCGTGGCGCCGTTGGCGCGGAAAAGGTGGTCGCCCTTGCAGCCGAGGTCCACCGCCACGGTGTCTATGAGGGCCGAAGCCATCTGGGAGGCGACCGTTCTTTTCCAGATCAACTCGTACAGACGCCATTGATCCCGGTCCAGCAGGGCCTGCAGCTTGCCGTCGGGCAAGCGCTTGATGGCGGTCGGGCGGATCGCCTCGTGGGCCTCCTGGGCATTCTTGGCGCTGGTCTTGTAGCGCCGCGGCTGCGCCGGCAGCGATTCCTTGCCGTAGCGGCCGGCAATCAGGCCCCTGATGTCGCGCAGCGCCTCCGCGGACAGGTGCACCGAGTCGGTGCGCATGTACGTGATCAACCCGCTCCTTACGCCGTCTCCCACATCCATGCCCTCGTAGAGCCGTTGGGCGACCCGCATGGTGTTCTGGGCGGAAAAGCCGAGCCGGCGGGCCGCTTCCTGTTGCAGCGTCGAGGTAATGAACGGCGGGGCGGGGTTCCGCCTGCGCTCCTTTTTCCGCACCTCCTGCACGACCAATTCCCCCCCGGCGTCCTTGAGCAGGCGGCTGCGCATCTCGCGCGCGGATTCGCCGTCCGCGATGCTGAATTGCGTCAGTTTTTTGCCGCCGTAGCGGGTCAGGCGGCAGGGGAAAACACGGTCGGCATGGGAGGCGTCCGCCTCGATGGTCCAGTATTCCCGGGACTGGAAGCGCTCGATCTCTTCTTCGCGCTCCACGATCATGCACAGGGCGGGACTCTGCACGCGGCCGGCGGACAATCCGGCGCCGATCTTTTTCCAAAGCAGCGGGGATAAATTGAAGCCCACGAGGTAATCCAGGCCCCGCCGGGCCTGCTGCGCGTCAATCAGGCTGTGGGAGAGCTCGCCGGGCCGCTCGAAGGCCTCCAGGATCGCAGCCCGCGTAATCTCGTGGAACACGACCCGGCAGACCCGCTTGCCTCGCAAGTCCACCTTTTCTTTGATCAGCTCGCACAAATGCCAGGCAATCGCCTCGCCCTCCCGGTCGGGGTCAGTGGCCAGATAAAGCACGTCCGCCTTGGCCATGGCCCTGCAGATCCGCTGGACGTGACGGGCGTTCTTTTCTATGGGCTGGTACTGCATGCGGAAGTCTTGTTCCGGGAGCACCGCGTCGTTCTTGGGCACGAGGTCCCTGACATGGCCGTAAGACGCAAGGATTTCGTGCCCTTTGCCCAGATAACGGCTCAGGGTGGCCGCCTTGGCCGGGGATTCCACGATTACCAGTGCCTTGTCCATATCTCTCGTTTACAGTACAGCGGCCGCCGCAACGCCGGCCTTATTTAAGCCTTTGATAGTTGCCGTCCAAACCGACGCGCACGCAGTTCTTGAGCTCCAGGGTAAAAAGCATGGAGGAAACCTCCGCGGGGGTCAATCCGCTTTTCCCCACCAGCGTGTCCACGGATACCGACTCCTCGTCGAAACACTCCAGGAGCCGGCGCAGCCCGGGGGGCAGTCCGGGCGGCAGCGAGGGCGGCAGCGAGGGCGCAGGCGGCCCCTGGGAAACGGCCCGGCCTGTAGCGAAGGAGCCGCCGATCTCTTCCAGCACATCGCTTACCGTTGCCACCAGCTTCGCCCCCTGCTGGATCAGGGAATGGCAGCCCCGCGACAGCGGGTTGGTAACGGCCCCGGGCACGGCGAATACGTCCCGCCCCTGGTCCAGGGCATGGCGGGCGGTAATCAGCGAGCCGCTGTCCACCGTCGCCTCCACAACCAGGACGCCTGCGCTCAGCCCGCTGATGATCCGATTGCGGCGCGGGAAATTGCCGGGCCACGGGGGCGTGCCGCGGGGGAACTCCGACAATACGGCGCCCTGACTAGCGATCCGGCAGGCCAGCTCGCGGTGCGCTCTGGGGTAAACGCGGTCCGGGCCGGTCCCGGCCACGGCGAGCGTCACCCCGCCTCCCTCCAGGGCGCCCCAGTGCGCGCAGCCGTCAATCCCGCGGGCGAGGCCGCTGGTCACCGCCAGGCCCGCCGCCGCCAATTCCCGCGACAATCGCCGGGCGAGGCGCCTGCCGTAGCCGGAGGCGCGACGACTGCCTACCACCGCCACTTGCGCCCTGTGCAGCAGCGCCGGGTCCCCCTCTACGAAAAGGACACCGGGAGGCGCGAAGATTTCGCGCAACAACGGGGGATAGCGCTGGTCCGCGAGCGTCAACAGGGTGCGTTTGCCGGCCTCCAGCCAGCGCAGGTCCCGCTCAATGGCCGCCCAGTCGGGATGCGACAGGGCCTCGATCGCCTGGCGCGGGCCGCCCGGCCTGCCGTAAAGCGCCCGCCCCGCCTCCAGCATCCGAGCGGGAGTGCCGTAGCGGGCCAGCAAGCCCGGGAGAAAACCGGGCGCGGCCCACTGCGCGGCGCGGTGCAGAACCAGCCAACAGATGGACTCGTCTTCGTCCTTGAGACGCTGTGCGGTAATTCCCTTTACCTTCCTTGCGTTTATCCGACTGCCGGACGGTCGGCGAACGCCGCCCCCGCAAGGCCCTGCCCCGCCCGGCAATCCCGGGGAATATACCCCAGGGAAAGGCTGCCGTCAGGGGTTTTTCACCAAATCATGAAGATATACCGGGAAATCTATATCCATGATCAGCCCGTAGCTGACCTCCGGGAAAGTCCGAAAAACCAACAGGTGGCCGTTTCTCTGTCCCTCCAATTCCACCTGCTCGGGATGCTGGGTCGGGCCGCCTATGTAACGCACCAGGCCGCTGCGATTGAAGGTATTCGCCAGCCCCCTCACATCGTTGAAGATGCTGCTCAGCAGGTTATCCGTCGCGCTGACGTCCTCGTATCGGAAGCGTATGCGCTCCGCCTGATCTTGCCTGGCCATCAACTCAGCGCTGAGAGGGTCTTCAAAGCGAATTTGCTGCTGCTGAATGGCCAGGACATGGCCCACCTCCAAGCCTGCATTTTCCCCTACGTCCAATACCACGACCTGGCGTTCCGCGGCGACCACAAGGCCTCCGAAAACATCTATGATCTGGCCGGAAACCTCCCGGGATGGAGGCCGCGGGAAAAAAGAGACCAGACTCTCGTCCTCTCCTTCCTGCTGTACGTAAAGCCTGTCGCCCTGCCGCAACGGGCGCTTGAAACTCTTGATAAAACCGATTGACGGATCGCCGAACCGGATGATCTCGACATCGCCTACATAAACCAATTCCTGTCCCAGGATTCGATCCGGAAGAGCCGGGTCGCGGTACAGGCGCCTCTCGCGATAGACGCTATAAGTCACCTGAGCCGGGTCCAGCTTGCCCCTGACATAGACCTTGCCAACCGCCGCGTACACCCGGTGCGCGGTACTATCAATCACGGTTGACAGTACGTAGGGCCATTCGTCGGATTGCCTCCCAGGCACCACGCGCACATCGGCCAGGTAATGCTGGATCTCGTACAACGGGATCGCAGGAATGCTCTGCTCGCGAGGATAGATGCGCGCCTGGGGACTCAGTTTGACGAAGCGATCCTGCTTGCTCCCGGCCTGCTGCCCCGGCTGCTGACCCGGCTGTTGCCCCGGTTGCTGACCCGGTTGCTGGCCCGGCTGCTGCCCCGGTTGCTGACCCGCCTGTTGCCCCGGTCGTTGACCTGCCCCGGCGCGCTCCAGGGTAAGAACCGGCTCCCCTTCCCGATATACCAAACGGATTATGTCCCCCGGATAGATGAGGTGAGGATCTTCGATCTGCGGGTTAATCCTCCACAGTTCCGGCCAGCGCCAGGGCTGGGCCAGGAACCGGCTGGCAATATCCCACAACGTGTCCCCCTTCTGCACCACATGGCTTTCCGGATGACCGGGGGCGAGAACGGTCTCTGCCTGGCAGGGAGCTGCCGACAGGAACAAGAAGCACCAGACAATTGCAGTTTTGCGTGAAAACGTCCGTGAAAACATCATTTTTTATCCTGCTTTTTTCTGTTTGACCAAAACGGTTCGAGGCCGTGCTAAACTTCCTGTAGTATCTAAGGCCTGCAAATAGTATAACATATTTTTCAACTTTGTGAGGTAACAGCATGGCCATCCTGGAAGTTCTACACCACCCCCACCCTCTGTTACGACAAAAGGCGCTGCCGGTGGAGGCGATTGACGGCGAGATCCGCACTCTGGCGCAAAACATGCTGGAGACCATGTACGCGGAAGGGGGCATCGGGCTGGCCGCCAACCAGGTCGGCGTCAGCAGGCGGGTCGTGGTCATTGACCTCGCCGAGGACCGTAGCCAGTCCATGTGCCTGATCAACCCCGAAATCATATTCCGCGAGGGCGAAACGGCAATACAGGAAGGCTGCCTGTCCGTACCCGGAGTATTCGAGCCCGTGCCGCGAAGCCAGAAAATCCGCCTGCAGGCCATGAACTTAGAGGGCGGTGTCGTGGACCGGCACTGCGACGGACTGCTGGCCATCTGCATACAGCACGAGATCGATCACCTGAACGGCAAGCTTTTGATTGACTACCTGTCGCCCCTGAAGCGGCAGCGGTTCGAAAAAAAGCGCAACAAGCAACGGAAAAAGATTTCTGTACAGCAATCCGCCTTGTGAAGGAACCCGCGCTACGGCTGGGGTTTGCCGGTTCTTCGGACATTGCCCGGGATACCTTGCGGCATATCCTGGAATCCAGCCCCCACCCAGTGGAGATCGTGCTGACCCGGCCCGACCGGAAGGCAGGGCGTAAGCTGCGAACGACCGCGACCCCGGTACGGCAATTCGCCGAGCGCCGCGGCCTGAAGGTATTGCAACCCGCCCGCGGCGCCGAGATTGCCGCGATCCGCGAATTGAGTGGCCTGGATCTGCTGGTGGTGGTCGCATACGGACTCCTGATCCCCGCGCAGTCTCTGCGGAAACCTCGGCTGGGCTGCCTGAATCTGCATTTCTCCCTGTTGCCGCGGTGGCGGGGGGCGGCCCCGATGCAACATGCAATCCTGGCCGGCGACCAGGAAACCGGCGTCAGCGTATTCCAACTCGACGAAGGCCTGGACAGCGGCCCGATACTGCGTCAGGCAAGCCGCGAAATCGGGGCTCGGGAAACGACTGCCACCCTGGAGCGGGGCCTGGCCGAATTGGGGCGCCGTTGCCTGCTGGAGATGCTACAGGAGGCGCAGGCGGGCCGGCTCCGGGCCTGCGCCCAGGAGGAAAGGCTCGCCACCTACGCCCCCCGGATCACCAAGCGCCAGGCGCGGATTGACTGGAACTGCCCGGCTGCCGAGATCGCCCGGCAGGTGCGGGCATTCAACCCGTGGCCGGTCGCCCACACGGAACTGGGCCCGTTGCGCCTGCGGGTATGGGAGGCGACCGCGATGCCGGGCCCCAGCAACGTCGCCCCCGGCACGGTAATGCGCGCCGCCCCCTGCGGCATTGACGTCGCGGCCGGCGATAACCGGCGCCTGCGGCTGCTGACCGTGCAATCTCCCGGGGGGCGCCCCTTGAGCGCCGCCGCATTCCTGAACGGCCGGCCGGAACTGCGCGAGCGGTACCGGCAGAACGGGGGACCCTGAAAATGGGGGCCCTGGAAAAGTGAGCGCGCGGGACGGCGCGGCACCCTGGCGACGGGCCGCGACCGGCGCCCCGGCCGCGGGCGGCCCGCTCCCGGCGCCGACGGGGGCGCACCGGACGGGAAGGGCCGCCTGAAGTGCTACACTGTTCCCCACAAAAACCGCCCTGGCGCAACCCCGATCCAGATGCCCCAATGCCCGCCCGCAACAACAGCCGCCTCCGCCGCCCGTGCTTCCGGAGCGCCGTCATACTCTGCCTGCTGACGCTCGCGCCGGCGGCAGCAGCGCAGATCCATTTCGGCGACGTACGGCTGTACCTGAACGACGACAGATACCATCTGGCAACCGATATCCGCTACGAATTCAGTACAGATGTCGTCGAGGCGCTGGCCCACGGGGTCGCGCTGCGGATCAGCACCGAACTCCGGGTCCACAAGCAGCGGCGGTGGCTATGGGACCAGCGCCTCCTGGCCAAAGAGCTGCTCTACCGCCTGGAGTACCACGTGCTGAGCGGACAATACCTCCTTACCGAGCAGGAAACGGGAAGAAGGCGGCACTTCCGCTCCCTGGAGGATGTGCTTGAGGACATGGGCCGGCTCTCGGACATCCCCCTGATCGAGGCCGGCAACCTGGCGCCGAAACATTCGTATGTCGTCTCTCTGCGCACGCGCCTGGACATCGAAGAACTGCCCGCGCCGCTCAATCCCCTGGCCTATGTACGCAACAACTGGAGCCTCATCAGCCCTTGGCTGGAGTTGAAATTACGGCAATGAAGCGCGGCAACAGAGCGGTTTTGCTGGCGGGGAGCGCGTTGTTCGTTCTGTTGCTCATCTCCCTGCTGCTGATGAACCAGGCCACCCAGAACTCCGAGCGGTTTAGCCGGATGTACTCCGGGCTGCTGCTGGTCAACGCCTTCGGGCTTGCGGCCCTCCTGGCGCTCATCGGCCTGAACATCCGCCACCTGATCCGGCAAGTGGTCAAAAAGGCCCCCGGCTCTCTGTTGACGGCGCGCATGGTGACGTTCATTGCCGTCCTCGTCCTGGTGCCGGTCTTCATTGTGTACGCCTTCTCGCTGGACTTCCTCAGGCGCGGCATTGACAGTTGGTTCGACGTGCGAATCGAACACGCCCTGGAAGACTCCCTGGAACTGAGCCGGTCGGCGCTGAACATCCGAATGCGGGAATTGCTGCAGGAAAGCAATGCGCTTGCCGAGCAACTCTCCGCCCTGCCGGACGCCGCCCTGCCGCCGGAACTCGACGACCTGCAAAAACGCTCCGGGGCCAGGGAACTGACCTTGCTGACCCGCCAGGGGGCAATCATCTCGTCCAGCAGCGACGACGTCACCGAGCTGGTGCCGAGCCGCCCGGAGGAAGCCACCTGGCTGCAATTGCAACAGGGAAACAGCTATATCTCCCTGGACCCGGTGCGAGAGGGGATCTTCATCCGGGCCATAGTGAACGTGCCGCCCGGAATGCTGGAGAACGAACCCAGGGTGCTCCAGGCCCTGTTCCCCATCTCGGAACAGATGAGCGAGTTGGCCAACAGCGTACAAACCGCCCTGGGACAATACAAACGGTTGTCCTACCTGCGGTCGCAACTCAAGCTGAGCTTCATCATGATCCTGACCCTGGTCCTGCTGTTCAGTGTATTCGGCGGGGTATGGGGCGCCTTCATTGCCTCGCGCAAGCTGGTAGCCCCCATCCGCCACCTGGCGCGGGGGACCCAGGAGGTGGCGGCAGGCAAATACGACACCCAGCTGCCCGTATCCGGGAAGGACGAACTGGGCTCCCTGGTGGTTTCCTTCAACGAAATGACCCGCGAGGTCGCGCGGGCACAGGAAGAAGCGGAGGCGCAGAACGCCTACCTGCAGGCGGTCCTGGGCCGAATCTCCTCCGGCGTACTGGTCCTGGACGAAAGCGGCCGGCTCCGCACCTTCAATGCCGGCGCCGAACAGGTCCTGGGCATTCCTCTTGCCCGGGAAAGCATAGGCAGGACCCTGGCGGAACTCTGCCGGAAACACGAGCAATTGACCGCCCTGGTCGCCATGATTGACAAGCGCCTGGGATGCACGGGGGAATGGCGGGAGCAGGTAATCTATTTCGGGCGCATGAGGAGAAGCATCTTGAATTGCAGCGGCGCCTCCTTTCCCTCCCCGCACGGCGGCGGCGCCAGCCACGTGATCGTTCTGGACGATGTCACCAGGCTGGTCCAGAGCCAGCGGGACGCCGCCTGGACCGAAGTGGCCAAGCGGCTCGCCCACGAGATCAAAAACCCGCTCACTCCCATCCAGTTGTCGGCGGAGCGCCTGCAAAGCAAGTACGGGAATTCCGCGCGGCAACCGTCCCCCGAGACGCTGAAGCGCCTCACCAACACGATCATCCAGCAGGTCAAGACCATGCAGGGCATGGTGGACGCATTCGCCAGTTATGCCCGCCCGCCCAAGTTGTGCCGGACGGCCCTGGACTTCAATCAGTTGCTGCTGGAGAGTCTCGACCTCTACCGGAACGTGGACGCCGCCGCGAAGATTGACGCGGATATCGCGGCCCTGCCGCCGCTTTACGCGGACGCGGACAAACTGCGGCAAGTGCTGAACAACCTGCTGAGCAACGCCCTTGAGGCCGATAAGGACGGCCAACCCATGCGCCTGTCCATCGTGACCCGGGCGATCCGGGAAGGGGAAAACCACTGCATTGAATTGCAATTGAAGGACACCGGGCGCGGGTTCGAAAAGGCGCTGCTCGACCGCTCATTCGAGCCGTACGTAACCACCAAGACCGGCGGCACCGGCCTGGGGCTTGCCATCGTCAAGAAGATCGTCGAGGACCACGGGGGAATCGTATGGATTTACAACAACGATCCTCCTCCCGGCGCCTGCGTCGTCTTGCGCCTGCCGCTGGGTTACCCTGACCAGGCCGGCGAGGCCGGCGGCGCCCTGCATCCCGACTACGAAAAGGCCGCCGTATGACGGGACAAATACTGGTAGTGGACGACGAGCCTGCGATCTGCAGCCTGCTCAAGGAGATCCTGGAAGACGAGGGCTTCCGCGTCGATACGGCGGCCTCCGCAAGCGATGCCCACTCCGTCATAGACTCCCACACTCCGAACTTGATCCTGCTGGACATTTGGATGCCGAACACCGACGGCATCACTCTGCTGCGGGAGTTATCCGGCCGCTTGCAGCCGAAGTGCCCCATCGTGATGATGTCCGGACACGGCACGGTGGAAACCGCCGTGGAAGCGACCCGCCTGGGGGCCTACGACTTCATCGAAAAACCCCTCTCCACGGCGAAACTGCTGCTCACGGTGCGGCATGCGATGGAGTCCTCCACCTTGCAGCAGGAGAACCTGATGCTCCGGCGCGGCTGGCCCGGCGAGGCGACAGCCGGAAAGAGCGAGGCAATGCAGGAGCTGCGGGAGCGACTCCAGCGGGTCGCCCACCACGACACCCCGGTGTTGCTTATCGGCGAATCGGGAACCGACAAAGAACTCTACGCCCGCTATCTCCACTCCTGCTCGAATCGCGCGGCCGCACCCTTCGTTTCCTGCCCCGTATCCTCCCTCGGCGCGGCAACGATTGACAACGTGGCCGGCAACCGGAGCAAACGACGGCAGTATTTCCCCGAGCTGCTGGAAATGGCGCGGGGCGGAATTCTGTTCATAAAAGATATCGCCGACCTGGATCGCAAGCGCCAGTCGCTGTTGCTGGAGATCCTCGGGGAGCGCGCCGGCACCCCCCGCCTGATCGCCGCCACCCGCTACGACCTGCAGAAACGGGTGCAGCAGAATCAATTCCAGGACAACCTCTACTACCGGCTGAACGTGGTCTCGATCCAAATACCGCCGTTGCGCAAGCACCGCGAGGACATCCCGCAGTTGCTCGAACTCTATGCCAACCTGTTCGCCGAGTGCGACGGCCTGCCCTACCGCCATTTCACGGTGGCCGCCCAGAACCGCATGCGCGGCCATTCCTGGCCCGGAAACCTGCGGGAATTGAAAAACGCCGTGCAAAGCCTGTTGATCATGGGCAAATCCGATCAGATCGAAATCGAGGAAGTCTCCAAACTCCTGGAGCAACGCTCCGGCGACGAAGGGCCGGGCGGCTTTCCGGCATTCGACTGCCCGCTGCGCGAAGCCCGGGAGAAGTTCGAACGGGCCTACCTGGAGCACCATCTGAAAAAGGCAAACTACAATATCAGCAAGGCGGCGTTGGAGGTCGGCATGGAGCGGACGCACCTGCACAGAAAAATAAAGACCCTGGGGCTCCAGACCAGGCACTGAATAACCGGGCAGCGGGACTAAGGAAACCGGGTGAAGATCATTATCCTGGGAGCAGGTCAGGTGGGCAGTTCGCTGGCCGCCAGCCTGGTTCACGAAAAGAACGAGATCACCGTCGTTGATACGGCCCAGCGCTTCCTGGAGGGACTGCAACGGCACGATCTGCGCACTGTATATGGCAACGCCTCGCACCCGTCCATCCTGGAGCGGGCGGGCGCCAGCGAAGCGGATATGATCGTCGCCGTCACCAACAGCGACGAAACCAACATGCTCGCCTGCCAGGTGGCCTACACTTTGTTCCACACCCCCACGAAGATCGCCCGCATCCGTTCCACGGAATATCTCCGCTATACCGCTCTCTTTTCCCAGGAATCCCTGCCCATAGACGTGATCATCAGCCCGGAGAACCTGGTCACCGAGCGTGTGTCCAAGCTGATCTCGCTGCCGGGAACGCAACAGGTGGTGGACTTCGCGGGCGGCAAGGCGCAGCTGGTGTCGGTGAACTGCGTCCCCGGCAACGACCTCGCCGCAATGAATGTCGGGGACTTCCGCGAAAAAACGGCGGACCTGGAGTTGCGGATCGTGTTCATCCATCGCCAGGGCAAAACGATGTTCCCCAAGAAAAACACCCGGATGCTGCCGGGCGACGAGGTTTTTTTCATCGGCTCCCACAAGGCGGTCCAGTCGCTGCTCGGTGAAATCTACCGCAAGGAACCGAGGGTCCACAGGATCATTCTGGCGGGAGGCGGCAACATCGGCAAATGTCTTGCCATTGCGCTGGAACAGCATTACCAGGTCAAGATCATCGAGATCGATCCGGAACAAGCGCAGACGGCCTCCGAAATCCTGGAGGACGTGATCGTGTTGCAGGGGAGCGCGACGGACGAGGCCCTGCTCACGGAAGAGAATATAGACCGGACCGATGTGTTCTGCGCGATCACCAACAACGATGAAACCAACATCATCGCAGCGATGCTCGCCAAGAACCTGGGCGCGAAAAAGGTCATGGCCCTGATCAATCACTCGCGGTTCACCAACCTGGTGCAACAAGGCTCCATAGACATCCTGATCTCGCCCCAGCTCATCACCATGGGCGCCTTGCTGGCCCATATCCGCAAGGGGGACGTCGTCATGGTCCACTCGCTGCTGGGGGGCAAGACCGAGGCCATGGAGGCGATCATCCATGGAGACGAGGCATCTTCGCCGGTGGTGGGACGCCCGCTGAAGCAGATTGACCTTCCCCAGGAGACGATGGTGGGGGCCATCGTGAGAGGGGATGAAGTGATCACCGACTGCCAGGATACCGCGATCCAGGCGGGAGATCATTTGATCGTCCTGGTATCCGACAAGCAGGCCTTGCCGCAACTGGAGCAACAACTCTTCCAGGTAGGCGCGACCTACCTCTGAGCCCGCGGCGGGCGCGCCATGCAGTTGCCCACGATTACCAAAAACCTCGGCTACCTGCTGCTGTTCTTCAGCCTCTCCATGCTGCCGCCGCTGCTGTTCTCGTGGTGGGAGGGCGACGGCAACGGCGCAGTTTTCCTGCAGACCTTCGGCATCATCCTGGCATTGGGAACGGCGCTGTGGGCGCCGACCCGCAAGGCTACCGCCGACCTGCGGTTACACGACGGCTTCATGATCGTCGTGCTGTTCTGGCTGACGATAGGCTTCCTTGGCGCCATTCCCTTCCTGCTCAGCCCACAGCTGCCCCATCTCGGCGTCACCAACGCCGTGTTCGAGTCCTTCTCGGGGCTTACGACCACCGGCGCCACGGTCATCGTCGGGCTTGACGAACTGCCCCGCTCGTTGCTGCTCTACCGGCAGCAGCTCCAGTGGCTGGGCGGCATGGGCATCATCATCCTGGCGGTCGCCGTCCTGCCGGGGCTGGGTATCGAAGGGGTGCGGTTGTACCGCATGCAACTGCCGGGGCCGTCCAAAGACATCCAACTGGCCCCGCGCATCACCGAGGCGGCAAAATCGCTCTGGAATATCTACGTGCTCCTGACGATCAGCTGCGGAATATGCTACTGGCTCGCCGGGATGACGCCCTTCGATGCCCTGTCGCACAGTTTCTCCACCGTATCCATCGGGGGGTTCTCCACCCACGACGCCAGCATGTCGCACTACCCCGGCAACGCGGTCAAGATCGTCGCCACAGCGTTCATGCTGATCTCCGGGGCCAATTACGCGCTGCATTTCGTCGCCCTGAAGAACCTGACGGCGCGGCCGTATCTCGAAGACCCGGAATTCAATTGCTATATCCGCCTGCAGCTGCTGGCGGTCGCAATATGCTGGCTGTACCTGGCGGCCAGGTGGGACGCGGGCATAAACGCGGAAACCCTGGTGGACGCCTCCTTCCAGGCGGTTTCGATCACCACCACCTCCGGTTTCACCGTCTCCACATATCACCAGTGGCCCGAATTCCTGCCCCTGCTGCTGCTGTTCGCCAGCTTCGCCGGCGCCTGCGTCGGCTCCGTAGGAGGCGGCATCAAGGTCATCCGGCTCATCGTTATCTTCAAGCAGGGCCTGCGCGAGATTCTCCGTCTGAACCATCCCAACGTAACCACAATCCTCAAGACCGGCAACAGGACCCTGACGACCCGCTCCATAGAGGCGATATGGGGCTTTTTCGCCGCTTACATCGCCATATTCGCCATCCTGCTTCTGGCGCTGGTGGCCACCGGGATAGACCAGGTCACCGCTTTCTCCGCCGTAGCCGCGTGCATGAACAACCTCGGCCCCGGACTGGGCGCGGTCAGCTCCAGCTACGCGGAACTCGGGGCGGCGGCCAAGTGGTTGCTGACCCTGGCCATGCTGCTGGGCAGGCTGGAGCTCTTCCCCATACTCATCTTACTGAGCATGGGGTTCTGGAGGAAATGACTCCGGTGCGAGACGAGAGCGGGCGGAAGTGGGATGCAATCTACCGACAACGGAACCGGGACGCCCCCCCGCCGCCGCCCTGGGTGCTCCACGCCCACCGGCAGCTGCTGCCGGACACGGGCAGGGCCCTGGACATCGCCTGCGGCACGGGCGGCGGCGCCCTGTTTCTGGCGCAGCGAGGGCTGCGCACCACCGCCTGCGACATCTCCGGGGAGGCGATAAAACGGTTGCGGCACCTGGCCGGCAGCCGCGGCCTGGAGATCCGGATGCTGGTCTGCGACGCCGCCGCGGCCCTTGGCCGGCCGCGCCGCTACGATGTAATCACCGTCAGCCGGTACCTGGACCGGGGGCTGATGCCGCTCATCGCGCGGGCCTGCAAGGACCGCGGCCTGGTTTATTACCAGACCTTCGCCGGCGCGGCCGGCCCAAAGGCGCATCCCCGCAATCCCCTGTACCGGCTCGGGCGCAACGAGCTGCTGCATTTCTTCCTGGCGCAGGACTTCGAGATCCTGTCCTACCGGGAAGCCCCGGACGGGGACGAAGCAATGCGCGACCAGGCATGCCTGGTCGCCCGCCGGCGCGGCCAACGCGCCGCGAACAGCCCGGCAAACCGCGGCAGACCGGGAGCGGAAAAACCGGCGGACCGGCGCCCGCCGCGGTCAAAGCAAAGCGGTTCCCGCAATTGTATATAATGGCTCCAACCGAATTGGCCGCCGCGATTGTAGTATCCTCGAATCATGTTGCCTGAAATCGGACACTTGGCGTTGATCCTGGCCCTGGCGCTGGCAGCCATGCTCATGTTGCTGCCCCTGCTCGGTGCGGCTCGCGGCGACCCGCGGTTGATGGCAACCGCCCGTCCCCTGGCCGCCGGCCAGTTCGCCTTCTTGTCTTTGGCGTTGCTGTGTCTGATATTTTCCTTCGTTCACAACGACTTCTCGGTGAAATACGTCGCCGAGAACTCCAATACCCAACTGCCGGTCTGGTACCGGGTGTCCGCGGTCTGGGGCGGCCACGAGGGTTCGCTGTTGCTATGGGTGTGGATCCTGGGCGGCTGGACGCTGGCGGTCGCCCTGTGCAGCAGCGCGCTGCCGCGCGATCTCCTGGCCCGGGTACTGGGCGTGATGGGCATCATTGGCACCGGCTTTATCCTGTTCACCCAGCTGACCTCCAACCCCTTCGAGCGATTGTTGCCGAACTTTCCCGCTGACGGGCGCGATCTGAACCCCCTGTTGCAGGACATCGGCCTCATCGTTCACCCGCCGATACTTTATATGGGGTATGTCGGGTTCGCGGTGGCCTTCGCGTTTGTAGTCGCAGCGCTGCTGGCCGGCCGCCTGGACAGCGCCTGGGCGCGTTGGTCGCGCCCCTGGACCATCGTGGCTTGGTGCTTCCTGACCCTGGGAATCGCACTGGGCAGCTGGTGGGCGTATTACGAGCTGGGCTGGGGCGGCTGGTGGTTTTGGGACCCGGTCGAAAACGCCTCGTTCATGCCCTGGCTGGCCGGCACCGCGCTGATCCACTCGCTGGCGGCGACCGAAAAACGCGGAGTGTTCCGCGCCTGGACGGTGCTGCTGGCGATCACTGCGTTTTCCCTGTGCTTGTTGGGAACTTTCCTGGTCCGCTCCGGGGTGTTGACCTCGGTACACGCATTCGCCACCGATCCCAGCCGCGGGCTGTTCATTCTGGCGCTGCTGACGGCGGTCACCGGCGGCGCCCTGCTGCTGCTGGCATTGCGCGCGCCTCTGATCCGCAGCGAGAGCAGGTTCCAGCCCCTGTCGCGGGAAAGCATGTTGCTGATCAACAATCTGCTGCTAATCGGCGCCTGCGGGGTAGTGTTCGTAGGCACGTTGTTCCCGCTGTTGGCCGATGTGCTGCAACTGGGCAAGTTCTCGGTCGGACCGCCGTACTTCAATGCCCTGTTCGCGCCCCTGTGCCTGGCCCTGCTGGCCGCCCTGGGCGTGGGCCCCATGCTGCGCTGGAAGCAGCACGACGGCAGGCTGCTGTTCAGGCAAAGCGTGCCCTGGATGCTGGCCAGCCTGGCGCTGGGATTCGGTCTGCCCGCATTGCTGGCAGAGCGCTTTTATTTCATCGTGGGCCTGTCCCTGTCCCTGGTATGCTGGGTCCTGTGCGGCGAATTGCGCGACGTGCTGGCCAAATTGGCCCACCGGCGCAGGCCCTGGACCGCGCTGCTGCGCCTGCCGCGCCACTACAAGGGCATGCTGCTGGCCCACCTGGGCGTGGCCGTGGCCGTCACCGGCGTGGCCGTCACCAGCGCCTACAGCGTCGAGCGCGACGTCAGGCTAACGGTGGCCGAGACGGTCGGCGTCGGACCCTACGACTTCCGGCTGCTGCGGCTGCGCGAACTGGAGGGCCCCAACTACCGGGCGACCGAGGCCAGCGTAGAGGTGCTGGACGAAGGCCGGCCGGTCGCCATCCTGTCGCCGCAGAAGCGCTTCTATACCGTGCAACAGATGCCGATGACCGAGGTCGCCATCGAGCCGAGTCTGACCCAGGACCTGTATCTGGCGCTGGGCGAACCGTTGGATGCCACCAGCTGGGCGGTGCGCATCCACTACAAGCCGTTCGTGCGCTGGATCTGGCTGGGCGCGCTGCTGATGGCGCTGGGCGGCGCGCTGGCGTTCAGCGATCCGCGCTATCGCCTATTGCGCCGCGAGCGCCGCCTGGCCGCCGCCGAGGGAATGGATGCCGTCCAAGCGTAACCTGCTGTTGGCGGTGCCGCTGTCCGGCTTCGTGCTGCTACTGGCGGTACTGGGCTTGGGGCTGCGCTACGATCCCCGCCTGCTGCCCTCGGCCCTGATTGGCAAGCCGCTGCCCGATTTCCAGGCCGAGCGCCTGGACGACCCCGGGCAAACCGTCACCCCGGCCGATCTTCGGGGGGATATCGCCCTACTCAACATCTGGGCGACATGGTGCCCGACCTGCCGCGCCGAGCACGAGTTTCTGCGCGCGCTGAAGCAGCAGGGGATCACGATCTACGGAATAAACTACAAAGACCAGCGCGACAAGGCACTGCGCTGGCTGGAGATGCTGGGCGATCCTTACCGACTCAGCATCTACGACGCCGAGGGACGAATTGGCATCGATCTGGGGGTCTATGGCGCGCCGGAGACCTACCTCCTGGATGCCGCCGGAGTGATCCGCTACCGCCACGTAGGCGAATTGAACCAACAAACCTGGGAGCGTGAAATTTTGCCCCGGCTCGAGGCGCTGACGAAAGCCGGCTGATGACCTGGGCCAGACTGCTGTTGCTGTGCTCCCTGGCGCCCGCGGCCTGGGCCGCGATCGAGGTGCGCGAATTTGCCGCCCCTGCCGAGGAGCAGCGCTTCCAGGACCTGGTCTTCGAGCTGCGCTGCCCCAAGTGTCAAAATCAAAACATCGCCGACTCCAACGCGCCGCTATCCGCCGACTTGCGGCAAAAAGTCTATGACATGATCCAGGACGGACACAGCGACGAAGAGATCGTGGCCTACCTGGTGCAACGCTACGGCGACTTTGTGAGCTACCGCCCGCCGCTAAAGCGCGCAACCTGGCTACTGTGGTTTGGCCCCTTGATCCTCATCGCACTGGTCGGCTTTGGCCTGGCGCTTTGGATTCGCCGCTGCGCCCGGGCCGGGCCGATCACGCTGGATGCGCGGGAGCGCGAACGGGTCGAGACCCTGTTAAGTCGCCACGACGACGGCGCCGGATGAGCGCATTCTGGTTCATTGCCGCGGCCCTGGTCGCGGCCGCCGCCGCCTGCATCCTGGCGCCGCTGTGGCTGCACCAGCCGGAGAAGAAGGCCGGGTTATCGCAGGAAGCGGCCAATACCCGTATCTTCCGCGAGCGCCTGGCCGATCTCGATACCGAGTTGCGGGAGCGGCGAATCGGCGCGGCGCAATACCAATCCCTGCGTGCCGAGCTGGAGCGGACCCTGCTCAACGACATGCCACAGGAGAACGCGCCGCGCCGACCCGGCGGGATGCGGGCGCTGGGCACCGCGGCCGCCGTGGTTGCGCCCCTGCTGGCCCTGGGACACTATTACATTGGCTCGTATCGCGGCGAGGCCAGCGAGTGGATCGCCCTGCAATCAAGACTGGACGCGGCGGTTCAACGCGCTATGCGCCAACCGCACGAGTTTCCGGAAGAGGCGCACGCGAACCTGCCGGATTTCGTCCGGGTACTGCAAACCAGGGTCTTGCGCGAGGGCATGAACGACGCGGACAGCCTGTTCCTGCTGGGGCGCGGCCTGGTGCGCCTGCAACTGACCGAGCAGGCGGTGCTCACCTTGCGCCGCGCCCTGCAATTGGCGCCGGCGCGCACCGACATCAAGATGGGCTATGCGCAGGCGCTGCTGCTGGCCAATGACGGCAAACTCAATGATGTCATTGCCCGCTTACTGCACGCAGTGCTGCAGTCGGAGCCGGCGCACCAGGGAGCCCTGATGATGCTCGGCCTCGGCGCCCGCAATGCCGGCGATCACCAAACGACCCTGTATGCCTGGCGCTCCCTGCTGGAGAAACTGGAACCGGACAGCGAGGCCGCGAACCTGCTCCGGGACAGCATCGCCCGCGTCGAGCGCGACATGGAAGCCGCCGACGAGGCCGCGCCGGCGGCACCCGCCGCCGGGACAAAGGCGAGCATCACGGTCACAGTGGAATTGGCGCCGGCGCTTGAGACGCGGGTCGCGCCTGACGACACCCTGTTCATATTCGCCAAGGCCGCCGCCGGCCCGCCCATGCCGCTGGCGGCGGTGCGCCAGCGCGCCGGGAATTTCCCGGTCCGGGTCGTGCTGGATGACGCCAAAGCGATGCTGCCGGAGATGCGTCTCTCCGCTTTCCAGGAAGTCGTCGTCGGCGCGCGCATCTCCAAGGGCGGCGACGTAATGTCCCGGCCCGGCGACCTGGAGGGGCTGTCGGAGACGCTGGATCTCTCCCAGGGGCCGCAGGCCCTCACCCTGACGATTGACCGGGTCGTGCCCTGAAACGGTCCTGAAACGGCCCGGAAGCGGCCCGGAAGATACT
>JAPPQA010000009.1 GCA_028817255.1 Gammaproteobacteria bacterium
GCGCGCGCTTCGCGCTCCTTGTAAGGGAGGGGCGGCCGCCAGACGCTGCAATGTGCGCGTTCCGCGCTGTATTTGCGCGGGATTCCGGCTTTCGCCGGAATGACAGAAAAAAGTCGGAATGACAGAAAAAAGCGGGAATGGCGGATTGGGGGGCGCCCTCGTCTTGCCGACTCCCCCTCAAGGGGGGAGTGATGCGGACAGAGGAGTGATGCGGCTGCGTGACGCGACGCCCCGCGGCCGGGTGGGCGCCGTCGCTCAGCGCGCGGCCGCGATGCGCGCGACCTCCCGCGCACCGTCGCCCACCCACGCGCTCCACGAACCGGGATACAGGCGCGAGCCGGGCAGGCCGGCCTGTTCCATGGCCAGCAGGTTGTGGCATGCGGTGACGCCGGAGCCGCACATATGCACGACCGAAGCGGCGTTCGCCGCGCCGATGCCGATGTCGGCAAAGCGACGGCGCAGCCGTTGCGGCGCGAAGAAGCGGCCGTCCGCATCCAGGTTTTCCTCGAAAGGCAGGTTCAGCGCGCCCGGGATATGGCCGGCCACCGGGTCTATGGGTTCCTTTTCGCCCCGGTAGCGGACCGCGGCGCGGGCGTCCACCAGCACCATGTTTTGTTGCGCCCGCCGTTCCACATCGGCGGTGCTCGCCGTCAGCGCGTCGGCGGCGTCCCCGACAAAGGGCAGCGGTTGCGGCGAGCGCGTATCCGTCTCCAGCGCATAGCCGGCGCGCAACCATGCCTGTATGCCGCCGTTCAACAAGCGCACCGACTCCAGGCCGACCCAGCGCAGCATCCACCACAAACGCGCCGCAATAGCGCCGCCGCTGTCGTCGTAAACCACCACGTGATCGCCCGCGGCAACACCGAAGCGGCCGAGGGTTCGTATAAACGCCGGCACTGCCGGCAGCGGATGCCGCCCGCGGCCGCCGCCTGGGCGCCCGGCAAGATCGTCATCGAGATGCGCATAAAACGCGCCGGGAATGTGGCCGGCGTCGTAATCGGCACGGCCTTTGTGCGGATCGGCGAGAGAAAACCCGCAGTCAAACAACCGCAGGCGCGGCGCGCCGAGCATGGCGTGAAGATCGAACGCTTCCACGAGCTGCCGCGTCATTCGATTATGATAGCACCATGCACTGCATAGCCCCGCCGATTGCGGTTGCAGATGCGGCGGCCTACGGAACGGGGGGCGGCGGCTCTGCCGCATCGGACGGCGGGGGCGACAAGGCGGCCACTGGCACAGGGGTGTGCCAGCGGATATCCCAGCCGCCATCCGGCGGCAAGGCCCGGCAATCGCCGGCTTGCCAAATGCCGGGAATCTGCACCAACCGCCCGTCCCTGTAGAGCAGCGGCGCGAAGCGGCGCAACCAAGGGAACACGCCCCGCTCTTGCAGCAGCTTTTTCAATGTGCGGGTTGGCGTCCCCGGGCCGTCGCTCAGGGTCTCGCCGCCGGTGCGGAAGCGAACCGTAAGCCGCGCCGCACACTCCAGAGACAAGCCTCCCGGGCCGCGCGTTCGGCTTGCCTGCAGACTGCCCAGAGGCAGGGACAGCGGCCCTTGCGGCGTCCATTCCAAAGCGAGTCCCGACGCCGACGGCAACGGGCGCAGGAGATAGAGCCGCTCCCGGTAGCGACGCAGTTCGACGCCGCCCCAGCGCAGGCAGGGGCAACGATCCCGACGCGCCGCAAGCACAGCGGTGAACAGTTGCCCCAGCAGGCGCTGGGACGGCATGGGCGCACCCTCCCCGCGCAACCAGGCACGCAACAGATTGGCGGCCCGTTCGGGCGCCAGGGCGCGAATACGATCCGCATCCAGGCTGCCGTCGCGCGCGTCGCGGCAAACGTGCAGATCTCCTTGCGCCAACTCCGCCAGCAAACGCGCGGCGGCAGCCTGATGCCGGGCGGCGCGGCCCAGGGTGCCGGCGACCGCCGGCCAGTGCGCGCGCAGACGAGGCAAGACGTCCCGCCGCAGGTAGTTGCGCGGCAGACGCGGGTCGCGGTTGCTGCTGTCTTCTACCCAGGACAAGCGGTAACGCAGGGCGTAATCCCGCAATTCGCGCCGTGGCCGCCGCAGCAGGGGGCGCAACAGCCAGCCGTGCCCCAGCCGGCGCCGCTCCGGCATCCCTGCCAGGCCGGAAGGGCCGGCGCCACGGAATAATTGCAGCAGGACGGTTTCCGCCTGGTCGTTGCCATGGTGGGCCACGAGCACGGCATCGTCGGCGCCCGGCAGAGCCGCCAAAAGCCGGTAACGTTGCCGCCGCGCCCAGGCCTCCAGGCTCTCGCCGCGCGGCGGCGCGACATCGGCGTGAAGCACCCGCAACGGCACCGCCAACTCGCGGCACACTTGGCGACAATGAGCGACCCAACGATCGGCGTCAGGGTGAATGCCGTGATGCACATGCGCCGCCTGCAACACAAGGCCCGGCGGCGCGGGGGACGAGTCCGGCGACAGGGCGCGTACAGCCGCGTCCAGCAACACATGCGAATCCATGCCGCCGCTATAAGCGACCCAGATGCGGCCGCTACGGGGCAGGGCCGCCCGCACCGCCTCCAGGAGACCGATGCCAGGGCCGTCCCTGTCAGCCGCGGCCGGCCCGCTTGGCGGGAGCGCCCTGCCGTGCTCGTGGGAAGCTGCCGCCATCGGCCGCCCTGTAGGTCAATCCTCCTTGTAAAAGCCGAAACGCATGAACCGCTCCTGGCGGCGGGCCAGCAATTCTTCCGTCTCCAGGGCGCAAAGTTCTTCCAGCGCCTCCAGCAACGATCGTTCGAGCCGTGCCGCAGCGGCGTCGGGGTCACGGTGGGCGCCGCCCAGGGGTTCCTCGACGATCCGGTCCACAAAGCCCTGCTCGTGCAGGTAGCGGGCGGTAATGCCCATGATCTCAGCGGCCTGGCTGGCCTTTTCGGCGCTCTTCCAGAGGATGGAGGCGCAACCCTCCGGCGAGATCACCGAGTAGGTCCCGTATTCCTGCATGTACACCCGGTCGGCAACGGCCAAGGCCAGGGCGCCGCCCGAGCCTCCTTCGCCGATCACTGTCGCCACTACCGGCACGGCCAAACCGGACATCAATTCCAGGTTGCCGGCGATCGCCTCGCTCTGGTTGCGCTGCTCGGCGCCCACGCCGGGATAGGCCCCGGGCGTATCTATGAAGGTGAGCACCGGCATGCGGAAGCGCTCGGCCAGGCGCATGAGCCGCCGCGCCTTGCGGTATCCCTCGGGCTGCGGCATGCCAAAATTGCGCCGCATTTTTTCTTCGGTTTCCCGCCCCTTCTCGTGGCCGATCGCCATTACCGGCCGCCCCCCCAGCCGGCCGATGCCGCCCACGATGGCCGGGTCGTCAGCGTAACAGCGGTCGCCGTGCAGTTCCTCGAAACCGGAAAAAATACGCGCGATGTAGTCGGTCGTATGCGGACGCAGGGGATGGCGGGCCAACTGGGAAATTTGCCAGGCGCTGAGCGACGAGAAGATCGAGCGGGTCAGTTCCTCGCTGCGCCGCTTCAGGCGCTGGATCTCGTCATTGATGTCCACCACCCCGCCCGCGCCCACGTGGCGCAGCTCCGCCAGTTTCGCCTCCAGATCGGCGATCGGCCGTTCGAAATCGAGAAAGCTCATAGCACGTTCATTGTCTGTCGCCCAGGCGCGGCGGTTCCGAGCCGTGTTGCGAAGGCCGCCCCGAGCCGCTTGCCGCGGCGCGCCCCGGCCCGCCCTTCGGGGCGTCTCTGTTCGGCGCGGCGCCGTTGCCGCGGCTATTATATTGTATTCGGACGTTGTCCCTGCCCAACGCGCCGCGCAGCCGTTCCAACAGTTCCTCGCAGAGCCGCAGCCGCCAGGCGTCTCCCAGGCGCAACACCGACTCGAATTGCCGGCCGCGGTATTCGATCCACACCGGACTGCCTTGCGCATCCGGCGTCCCGAACAGCTCTCGCATTCCCGCCACCGGGTCGCGGCCTTGCCCATATTCGGGACCCAGCCGCAGCCACAAGCTGGCAAACCGATCGCGCAATCGCTGCAGATCGTAGATCTGTTCCACTTTGAGCCGGCGCTCCCGTTCGCCCCGGTCGGCCGCGCCGCGCACGGCAACCATACTGTCCTTGGCCAACATGCCGCGGAAACGCCGGTACTGCGAGGCATGCAGATACAAAACGAGGGTGGCGTCGGCATCCTCCAAAAAGACATAGGCGACACGTCCGCCGCTGCCGCGCCGCGTGGAAACACGTTGCACGTAACCGATAACGAACAGCGGTCCCGGCCGGATATTGCCCAGGTCGGAAGTGAGCAAGGCGGCACACTCCTCCCGGTAACGCCGGATGGGATGCCCGCTCAGATACTGTCCCAGGGCCTGCTTCTCCCCCGCCAGGCGCTGCGTCTCGTCCCAGGGCGCTGCCGGCGCATAGGGCAGCGAGGCGGCAGCCCCTTCGCCCGATGCCGTCTCCCCGGCCGGCGCGAACAGGCTCCCCTGGCCGCCGCCATGACCCGCCCCAAACTGCTCCGCCGCCTGCATGGCCCCTTCCAAGCTGGCCAGCAGGACGCTGCGCTCGACGCCGAAGTCGTCCAGCGCTCCCGCGAGGCTCAGGGCCTCCAGAGCGCGGCGGTTGACGCGGCGCGCGTCCAGGCGGCGGCACAAGTCGAACAAGTCCCGGAAGGCGCCGTTGCCGTCGCGCTCCGTCTCGATCTCCCGGGCCGCTCCCCGGCCCACGCCGCGAACCGCGCCCAAACCGTAGCGGATGGCTTTCGCGTCCATTGCCCGAAACCCGTGTCCAGAGCGGTTGATGGAAGGAGGCAATAGCTCCAGGCGGGCTCGGCGCAGTTCGCCGCAGAGAGAGACCAGACGGTCGGTATGGTCCATTTCGGTGGTCAGGAGCGCCGCCATGAAAGCGCTGGGATAGCGGGCTTTAAACCAGGCGGTGCGGTAGGCCAGCAAGGCATAGGCGACGGAATGGGACTTGTTGAACCCGTAGCCGGCAAACGTTTCCATCAGTTCGAAAATGCGCTCGGCGGTCTTCCTGGGGACCCCGCCTTGCTGTACGGCGCGGGTAACGAAGATGTCGCTGTGCTCGGCCATTGCCGCAACTTGTTTCTTGCCCATCGCGCGGCGCAGCAGATCGGCGGCGCCCAACGTGTAACCGGCCAGGACGCGGGCGATCTCCATCACTTGTTCCTGGTACAGGATCACGCCCCAGGTGTTGCGCAAAATCGGCTCCAGGGAGGGATGCATGTAGCGCACCCGCTCGCGACCATGCTTGCGGTTAATGTAGTCTTCCGCCATCCCGGACTTCAGCGGCCCCGGGCGGATCAGCGCCACCAGAGCCACCAGGTCGTCGAAGCGCTCCGGCTGCAACCGCCGGATCAGGCCCTTCATGCCCTCCGACTCGAGTTGGAACAATGCGGCGGTGCGGCCCGAGCGGATCAACCGGTAGGGGGCGGAATCCTCCAGAGACAGCTGTTCGAGGCGCAACGCCGGTTCGTCGTTCCCGGCGCGCATCTCGTTTACGGTACGCAGACAATTGTCCAGCACGGTCAAAGTGCGCAATCCGAGGAAGTCGAACTTGACCAGGCCGATAGTCTCCACGTCGTTCATATCGAACTGCGTCAGCATATTGCCGGCGCCGCCCTGCTCGCAGTACAGCGGCATGTACTCGATCAGCGGCCGCGGCGTGATAACGACGCCTCCGGCATGGCGCCCGGCGTGGCGCACCGTCCCCTCCAGTTTACGCGCCAAATCGATCAGCGTACGTACATCCTCTTGCTGCTCGTACGCATCCTGCAGCGCCGACTCCTCGGCCAGGGCCTTGCCCAGGGTCATGTTCAGGTCGCCCGGGATGCATTTGGCGATCTTGTCCACGAATCCGTAGGTATGACCAAGGATGCGGCCCACATCGCGCACCACGGCACGGGCGTTCATGTTGCCGTAAGTGATGATCTGCGAGACCCGCTCCCGGCCATAGCGTTCCGCCACGTACTCGATCACCTCGTCGCGCCGTTCCATACAAAAATCTATGTCGAAGTCCGGCAATGTAACTCGTTCGGGGTTCAGGAAGCGCTCGAATAGGAGGTCGTATCGGATCGGGTCTAACTCGGTGATCCCCAGGGCATAGGCCACCAGCGAGCCGCCTCCGGAGCCGCGCCCCGGCCCCACCGGAATCCCCTGCTCCCGGGCCCAGCGAATAAAGTCGGCCACGATCAGAAAATAGCCGGAAAAGCCCATCTGCACGATCACCTCCAACTCCCGCCGCAGCCGTTGCCGGTATTCGTCGGCGCGCTCCCGCGGGCTCGAGGGACGGAAATTGCACACTTCCTGCAATCCCCGTTCCGCCTCCCGTGCCAGCCAGCGGTCCTGATCGTAGCCGTCAGGGACCTGGAACTCCGGCAGGTGGTACCCTTCCGTGTCCAATTCCAGGTTACAGCGCTGGGCAATGGCCACGGAGTTCTCCAGGGCCTCCGGCAGATCGTCGAACAATTCGCGCATCTCATCCGCACTGCGCAGGTACTGCAATTCGCTGTAAGGGCGCTCCCGCGATCGGTCGTCCAGAAGTTTGCCCCTGGCAATGCACACACGGGCCTCGTGCGCCTCAAAGTCATCCCGACCGAGAAAACGCACGTCGTTGGTGGCCACCACCGGCACCCCGAACTCCGCGGCCAGACGCACCGCCTGCTCCAGGTATTCGTCCTCGCCCGGCCGCCCCGTGCGCTGCAGCTCCAAGTAGTAACCGTTAGGGAAAAGCCGCATCCAGGTCTCCAGTTCCTCGCGCGCGCGCGCGCCGTGTCCAGCCAGCAGGCAACGCCCCACGTCTCCCTCGCGCCCGCCGGACAGCGCCAGCAGACCCGCGCTCTCCCCACGCAGCCAGTCACGCCGGATCAACACCCGCGCCCCGCGCTCCCGGTAGGCGCGCGTCAGCAAACGATTCAGCTTTACATACCCCTGACGGCTGCAGCAGAGCAGCGTCACCCGGTAAGCCTGCCCGGCATCCGGATCCCCGTGCCGCAGATCCGCCCCCACGATCGGCTTGACGCCCCGCTGCTGGGCGGCGCGGTAGAATTTAACTATCGAGAACAGATTGTCCTGCTCGGTCAGAGCCACCGCGCCCATGCCCAGTTCCGCGACGCGCTCGACCAGAGGCGCTACCCGCAGCAGGCCGTCCTCCAGCGAGTAGTGCGAGTGCACCCGCAGATGGACAAAGCCTGGGGCAGCAGCGCTCGCCGCCTCCCCTGCTGAGCCGCGACTCACCGATCCTCCAACACGCGCCGCACCGGCGCATAAGATCGGCGGTGCTCGGGGCTGGGACCATGCTGTTGCAAAGCGGCAAGATGTGCGGCCGTGGGATAACCTTTGTGCCGGGCGAAGCCGTATGCCGGATAACATTCATGCAGGCGGCGCATCCGCCCATCCCGGTCCACCTTGGCAAGGATCGAGGCGGCACCGATCGCCGGCACCAGCCGGTCGCCGCCAACAATGGCCGTGGCGCGGCAATCCAATCCGGGGAACTCGGGGACATGCGGCCCGTCCACCTGTGCCTCGCCGGGGCGGCGCTCCAGCGCCAGCACCGCCCGCCGCATCGCCAGCAGGCTCGCCTGCAAGACGTTCAACCGCTCGACCTCCCGCGCCGTAGCACAGGCCACGGCCCACTCCAGGGCGCGGGCGCGGATACACACGGCCAGCACCTCCCGCCGCGCCGGCGCCAGTTGCTTGGAGTCGGCCAGACCCTGGATCGGCTGCGCCGGGTCCAGAATAACAGCGGCCGCCACCACGGGCCCCGCCAGGGCGCCGCGGCCGGCCTCATCTACCCCCGCGACCAAGTTCATGCCCGCTGTGCCGCGCCGCCCGCCACTTCCAGCACCGCCCGCGCCGCGTTGGCATCCGCACCGCGCTGCAGCCCGGCCCGCAGCTCCCGGAAGACCCGCGGCCACCCGGCGCGTTCCGGATCTTCCCGCAGGCAATCGAGCAAGGCCGGCCCCAAGCGCTCCGGACACACTTCCCCCTGCACAAATTCGGGGACCAGGGCGCGCCCTGCCAGGATATTCGGCAACGAATAGCAAGGGACCTGTACCAACCGTCGAAGCAACCAATACGTGAGCCCGGACAGGCGATAGGCTACCACCATGGGGCGCTCCAGTAACATCGCCTCCAGGGTCGCCGTGCCGCTAGCCAGCAGTACGGCGTCGGCGGCCCGCATCACCTCCAGCGAGCGACCGCCGTGGATGCTCAGGGGCAACTCCGGACACAGGCGACGATGCGCTTCCCGCACCTGTTCCGTCGCTGCCGCATTCAGCGGCGCCGCCGCAAAACGCAACTCCGGCGCCTGCCGGCTACACCAGCGCGCCGTCAGCAAAAAGGGCTCGATCAACCGCTGCAACTCATGCTCCCGACTGCCCGGCAGCAGGGCCGCCAGCGGACCTTCCGGGGCGATCCCCAGGGCGGCGCGCGCCGCCGCCCCTCCGCCAGGGCGAATATGGTCGGCCAACGAATGCCCCACGCAGCGCGCCCGCACCCCATGTTCGCGGCAGAAGCGCTCCTCAAAAGGGAACTGCGTCAACAACAGATCGGCCGCCCGGGAGATCTTGCGGATACGGTAGCGGCGCCAGGCCCAAACCTGGGGACTGACGTAATGCACCGTTCGCACCCCCCGGCGACGCAGCGCCAACTCCAGATCCAGATTGAACTCCGGCGCGTCCACACCCACGAAGATATCCGGCGGTTGCGCCAGAAAGCGGTCTCGCAATTCCCGGCGGATGCGCAGCAATTCCCGCAATCGGCCCGCCAACTCCGCGATCCCCACCACCGCCAGCCGTTCCATCGGATAGAAGACGCGACACCCCTCCGCCTGCAACAACTCTCCGCCGATGCCTTCCAGGCGCAGATCCTGCCCGCAATGCTGCCGCAAGGCGCGAGCCAGCCCGGCCCCCAGTCGGTCGCCGGAGGGCTCACCCGAGACGATGCCGACCCGCAAGGCCCCATTCCGCCCCACCGCACCCAGGCGCCAGCGCGCCGCCTTCCCGGCGGCAGAGAGCCAGAGTATTTGCAGGGCTACACAAAAACATTAGCGCCTCCGCACCACGAACACGCCCATAT
>JAPPQA010000010.1 GCA_028817255.1 Gammaproteobacteria bacterium
CGCGCAGGAAGCGGCCGCGCAGGAGCGGGGCCCGCCGGCGGCGCCGGCCCCCGGCACGCCCACGCTGGGGCCGGCGGCGCGCGCCCTGGTGGCCGAGCATGGTCTGGACCCTGCCGCCATTCCCGCCACCGGCAAGGCGGGCCGCCTGCTCAAAGAAGACGTGCTAAACCATCTCAAGCGTTCGCCGCCCGGGCAGGCCGCCGCGGCGCCGGCGCAACCCGGGCAACCCGAGGTCGCCGCGCCGTCCTTGCCGGAGGGCGCCGGGGCGCCGCAACCGGCGGCGCCGCAACCGGGACAGCCGTCCCCGGCCGCGCGTCCCGAGCGGCGCGTCCCGATGAGCGCCCTGCGCCGTCGGATCGCCGAGCGGCTGCTGCAATCGCAGCGCGAGAACGCTTCCCTGACCACCTTCAACGAAGTCAATATGCGCCCGGTGATGGAGCTGCGCCGCCGCTACCGGGAAGAATTCGAGCAGCGGCACGGCGTTCGGCTGGGCTACATGTCCTTCTTTGCCAAGGCGGCGGTGGAGGCCCTGCGGCGCTTCCCGGTAGTCAACGCCTCCGTGGCGGACGGCGACATCGTTTACCACGAATACTACGACCTCAGTATCGCGATCAGCGCGCCCCGCGGTCTGGTGACGCCGGTAGTGCGCGCCGCCGACCGGCTGTCGCTGGCCGGGATCGAGAGCGCCATCCGGGAACTGGGCGAAAAGGCCCGCCAGGGAACCCTGGCCATGGAAGAATTGCTCGGCGGCACCTTCACCATCACCAACGGCGGCATATTCGGGTCGCTGGTCTCGACCCCGATCCTGAACCCGCCGCAGAGCGCGATCCTTGGCATGCATAAGATTCAAGAGCGCCCGGTGGCCGAGGACGGCAAGGTCGTTATCCGGCCGATGATGTACCTGGCCCTCTCTTACGACCACCGCATCGTGGACGGCCGGGAGGCCGTGCAATTTCTGGTGGCCGTCAAGGATCTGCTGGAAGATCCGGCGCGGCTGCTGTTGCAGGTCTGAGCGCCGCCAACCGCCGTCATGAACAACTACGACGTGATCGTTCTCGGCGCCGGCCCGGGCGGCTACGTAACCGCCCTGCGTTGCGCCCAACTGGGTCTGAAGACGGTCTGCATAGACAGCTGGCTCACGCCCGAGGGCAAGCCCGGTCTCGGCGGCACCTGTCTCAATGTAGGCTGCATCCCGTCCAAGGCGCTGCTGGATTCCTCGCATCACTACTGGCATGCCTGCCACCTGCTGCAAGAGCACGGCATCGAGGCCGGCGAGCCCAGACTGGACCTGGAGAAGATGATGCAGCGCAAGGAACGGATCGTGCGCGGGCTGAACGGCGGCATTGCCGCGCTGTTTCGCAAGAACGGCGTATCCTGGCTGCAGGGGCACGGACAACTGCTGCCCGGGCGCCAGCTGCAAGTCACCTATATGGGCGACAGGGCCGGCGAACAAGAACGACTCTCGGGCGAACGGATCGTCATCGCCACCGGCTCGATCCCCGCCGCATTGCCGCGGATCGCGATCAACCATGCCAACATCGTGGACTCCAGCGACGCGCTGAGCTTCGCCAAGGCGCCGCCGCGGCTGGGGATTGTCGGCGCCGGCGTGATCGGCCTGGAGCTGGGGAGCGTATGGAACCGCCTGGGCTCGGAGGTGACGGTGCTGGAGGCCCTGCCGCAATTTCTGCCGGCCGCGGACGCGGACATTGCCGCCGTTGCCCGCAAGACCCTGGCCGCCCAGGGGCTACAGATTCGCCTGGGCGCGGCGGTCCAGGGCGTGCAGGACGCCCGCAAGGAGGTGCGGGTGCGGTTCCGGCAGGACGGCGAGGACGCAAGCCTCACGGTGGACAAGTTGATCGTCGCCGTCGGCCGCGTCGCCAACACCCGGGGTTGGGGCGCCCGGGAGGCCGGCCTGCAACTGGACGAACGCGGCTTTGTCCGCACCGACGCCGAAGGGCGCACCAATCTGGAGGGAGTGTATGCCGTCGGCGACGTAGTCGGTGGCCCCATGCTGGCGCACAAGGCATCCGAGGAAGGGACGCGGCTGGCCGAGCGGCTGGCCGGGCGGCCCGCGGCGCCCCTGTCGGTGGATACCGTTCCCTGGGTGATATACACTTGGCCGGAGATCGCCTGGGTAGGGAAGACCGAGCAGGAGTTGCGCGCCGCCGGCCGGGAACTCCGGTGCGGGCGCTTTCCCATGGCGGCCAGCAGCCGGGCGCGCGCCATGGGCGAGACCGACGGACTGGCCAAGATAGTCAGCGATGCCGCTACGGACCGCATCCTGGGCGTACATGTCTTTGCCGCCAATGCCTCCGAATGGTTGGCGGAGGCGGTTACCGCCATAGAATTGCAGGCCAGTGCCGAAGACATCATACATATCGTCCATGCCCACCCCACCCTGGCGGAAGCTCTGCACGAGGCGGCGCTGGCCGCCCGGGGGCGCACCCTGCATGCCTGAACCGCGCCCGCAGCCGCCGCAGCCGCCGCAGCCGCCGCCGTTTCCGTCACCCAGCCTGAAATCGCACGGGAGCCCCTATAGATGAAAGCAGAAAACGAATCCATCGTCATCGCCGCCGCCGCCCGCACGGCCATCGGCAAGTTCGGCGGCAGCCTGGCCCGCACGCCCGCGCATACCCTGGGCGCCAAGGCGATCGGCGCCGTGCTGGAACGCGCCTCGCTGCCCCCCGAACAGGTGGACGAGGTCATCATGGGCCAGGTGCTCTGTGCCGGCGGCGGCCAGAACCCCGCCCGGCAGGCCGCCATCGCCGCCGGCTTGCCCCAGGCCGTCCCCTGCATGACCGTCAACAAGGTATGCGGCAGCGGCCTGAAGGCCGTTCATCTCGCCGCCCAGGCGGTTCGCTGCGGCGACGCCGGGGCGGTCATTGCCGGCGGCCAGGAGAACATGAGCATGGCCCCGCATGTCCTGGCGGGTTCGCGCGACGGCAAAAAAATGGGCGACTGGAACCTTCGCGACACCATGATCGTGGACGGCCTGTGGGACGCCTTCAACGACTACCACATGGGCGTCACCGCCGAAAACATCGCGGAGCGGCACGGCATCGCCAGGGAAGAGCAGGACGCCTTCGCCGCCGCCAGCCAGCAGAAGACCGAGCGCGCCCTGGAGGCGGAACGGTTTCGCGAGGAGATCGTCGCGCTGGAGCTCCCCCAGCGCAAGGGCGAGGCCGTCGTCTTCGACCGCGACGAATTCCCCCGCTCCGGGGTAAGCCCCGAGCAGCTGGCCGGACTGCGCCCCGCCTTCCGCAAGGACGGCTCGATCACGGCAGGCAACGCCTCCGGCCTGAACGACGGCGCGGCCGCCGTGGCCGTGACGACCGCGGCGCGGGCGCGCGAACTGGGAGTAGAGCCGCTGGCGCGCATCGTTGCCTGCGCCAGCGCCGGCGTGGATCCGGCGGTTATGGGCACCGGGCCGATCCCCGCCACCCGCCTCTGTTTGCGGAAGGCGGGCTGGAAGGCGCAGGATCTGGACCTGGTCGAGGCCAACGAGGCCTTCGCCGCCCAGGCGCTGTGCGTCAACCGGGAGCTGGACCTGGCGCCGGACAAGGTCAACGTCAACGGCGGCGCCATCGCGCTGGGGCATCCCATTGGCGCCTCCGGCTGCCGCGTACTGGTGACGCTGCTCTACGAAATGAAGCGCCGCGGCGCGCGCCGCGGCCTGGCCACCCTGTGCATCGGCGGCGGGCAGGGCATCGCCATGGCGGTGGAGCGCTGACCGTGGAGATCGGGCACGACGGCAAGGTGGCGTTGGTAACCGGCGGCACCGGCGCGCTGGGCACCGCGCTTTGCCGCCAGCTGGCCGACTCCGGCGCCCGGGTGGCCACTTGCTTTCGCAACCAGAGCAAGGCGGACGCCTGGCTGCAAGAGAACGGCGGCAAGGGCTACGACTTCGCCGCGATCCCGGCGGACGTGTCCGACTTCGACTCCTGCCGGCGCCTCGCGGAAGCGGTGCGGCAACGGCTGGGCCCGGCGCAGCTCCTGGTCAACAACGCCGGCATCGCAATGGACGCATCCCTGCGCAAAATGAGCGAAGATCAATGGCGCCGCGTCCTGAGCATCAATCTCGACTCGGTTTTCGCCGTCTCCCGGCAATTTCTGCCGGACATGCTGGAGAGCGGCTTCGGCCGGATCGTCAACATCTCCTCCATCAATGGCCAGCGGGGCCAGCGCGGGCAATGCAACTACTCCGCCGCCAAGGCCGGCATGCACGGCTTCACCATGGCCTTGGCGCGGGAGGTCGCCGGCAAGGGCATCACGGTCAACACCGTCTCGCCCGGCTATCTGGACAGCGAGATGGTCATGCAGGTGCCGGAGAAATTCCGCGAACAAATTCGCCGCGAGATCCCCGTGGGCCGCTTCGGCGCCGTCGAGGAGATCGCCTGCCTGGTGGACTTTCTGGTCTCCGACAAGAGCGGTTTCATCACCGGCGCCAACCTCGCCGCCAACGGCGGCCACCACATCGGCTGAACCGCCGCCGTCCCGAAGCGTCAGGAGCGTCCACACCCGGCATGAGCGAATCGCCCCGCATCATCAAGAAATACCCCAACCGCCGCCTCTACGACACGGGGATCAGCTCCTATATCACGCTGGAAGGCGTGCGCCAGCTGGTGCGGGAAGGCGTGGACTTTCGCATCGAGGAGGCACGGGACGCCAGCAAGGACCTGACCCGCGGCGTCTTGTTGCAGATTATCGCGGAGCAGGAATACCAGGGGCAACCGCTTTTTTCCACCCGGCTGCTGACGCAACTGATCCGCTTCTACGGCGGCTCCATGCAGGGCATTCTGGGAGAATACCTGCAAAAAAGCCTGGACCTGTTCGTGGCGCAGCAACAATATTTTCAGTCGCAGTTCCAGCGCATGATCGCCAGCAACCCCATGGACGCGCTGTCGGTGCTGGCCGAGCGCAACCTCAAACTCTGGCGCGAGATGCAGGAAAGCTTCTTCCAGCAGGCCGGGGCGCACACGCCCCCCCGGCAGGATGACCCGGCGCCCGCAACGGCCCGGGAACAGCCCCGGGGCGAAGGCAACGCCCCCCGCGACCGCTCCTCGTGAGCGCTTGATCGCTCGAGCGTTGGACCGGGCTTGCGCTGGCAAGCCTGGGGCAGGGTTGATACGCTGGGGCGATGACCCTGGCGAATGTAGAACTGTTGGAGGCCCTCGAGGTCGCCGGCGTTCCGAAGGAGAAGGCGCGGGCGGCAGCGGCGTCCGTGGCGGCGGCCGGGGAAGCGGCGACGAAGGCGGACTTAGCCGAGTTGAAGGCCGAGCTGACCGTGCGCATGACGCTGCTGGTCGCGCCGCTGTACGTGCTGTTCGCCTACCTGGCGATTCGCGTTTCGTAGAGGGAGGAACGGGCGATACGCCGGGGAAGCCCCCCGAATAATGCCGCTGCTGTTGCCAGTCTCGTATGCGGCGGCCCCACAAGCCGTTACGCAATCGAAGGGAAAAGATTCCCATCCCCGCCATCATTCCCATGCCCCCACCTCGTCATTCCTGCTTTTTTTCTGTCATTCCGGCCCTTTCTGTCATTCCAGCCCTTTTTGTCATTCCGGCGAAAGCCGGAATCCCGCGCAAAAAGAGCGCGGAACGCGCACATTGCAGCGTCTGGCGGCCGCCCCTTCCTTAAAAGGAGCGCGAAGCGCGCGCTTTCTATGCGGGATTCCGGCTTTCGCCGGAATGACGAGGTAAAGGGCGGGAATGGCGGGGTGGGGGCATGGAAATGACGAGGTGGGGGCATGGGAATGGCGGGAATTTTGTTCACGGCGCTTCTTTCTTGGCGACAAACGGCGCCAATTTTCCTCCCCTCGATTGCGTAACGGCTTGGCGGCCCCATATATGCGCTGGCAAGCCTGGGGCAGGGTTGATACGCTGGGGCGATGACCCTGGCGAATGTAGAACTGTTGGAGGCCCTCGAGGTCGCCGGCGTTCCGAAGGAGAAGGCGCGGGCGGCAGCGGCGTCCGTGGCGGCGGCCGGGGAAGCGGCGACGAAGGCGGACTTAGCCGAGTTGAAGGCCGAGCTGACCGTGCGCATGACGCTGCTGGTCGCGCCGCTGTACGTGCTGTTCGCCTACCTGGCGATTCGCGTTTCGTAGCGGGAGAAACGGGCGATCCGCAACGGAAGCCCCGCCGAATAATGCCGCTGTTTTTGCCATCTCACGGTCTCGTATGCGGCGGCCCCATACGGGCCTGCATATGCGGGCCCTGTATAAATCTCATTTATCTGCCATAATATAGCCTATAATATTCCCAGGGAGGATAAGGGCCGAATCCATGAACCAGGAAAACGATGCATTGCGGGGGCGCATAGTGCGCGGCGGCGGCGTAGGCGTAGCACGGGCCTTGCGGCGCGCCGGTTTGGCGCTGGCGCTGCTGTTGCCGGCGGTTGCGGCGCTGTTGCCGGCGACCGCGGCGCGCGCGCAGGTTGACTATACCGATGTGCACGTGGCCGTCGCGAGAATAGGGGTTGCCCCCGGTGAAAACTATAACATCGCTCAAGGCGAGGATGCCGTGCTGAGGGTGCGCGTAGCGATCTTCAATGACGACAATCTCGTTACCTGCAGTGCTTTCGACCAGAGCCTGTATGTGCGCTATTTCATAAATACTGAAGGGAGTCCGGGATTCGGCCCCTCCACGCCAGGGAGGAATTTCGGCACCGCGACGGTACGCGTTGCCGATACCATGGCGAACTCCGAAAGCGTTATCGAAGAGCCGGGCCAGGGCATACTCCATTTTCCCGCGGGTTCTTGCGCGGTGGATGTCAGTATTCCGACATATAGGACCGGCACAACAGGGAACACCCGGTTTGTATTCAGCCTGGTGGGATTCGCTTCCGGTCCCAGGGGTCTGGCCCATTTGATGGGGCCAGGCCCTACCTATTCCTTTATTGACCGCGGGTTCGCGATAGCTTACTTCCTTTCAATAAATCAGCAAGCGAACCTTAGAAATTTCCTGGGAGGGCTTACCCCGGCGGAGACCGGTTCCTATTCGTCTGTAGCAGCCGATGGCAGGGAAACGAGCTCCAGAGTGGTGCGGATTGGAACCGCGGGCAGCATAGACGGCGTGCTCGTCGTCGGCGACTCTCCCCAGCTCGGCGTGGAGCCCGAATCCGGCGTCACGCAGTTGCGATTTCCGGTATCGTTCTCGGGCAGTGGCATCGGCACAGGCGGGGAGCTCCCCGCTTTGTCGGGTTTCTTTCTCTACCAGGTGCAGGGCACCGCCGTGGTGGACTTGCCCGTGAATGGCGCGCGCCCGGCGGACCCGGATATTCGCTTGCCCGCCGCCGCTTTGGCGAGGCGGGTGACTGCCGCCGACCGGGCGCAAGCGGGGTTCCCCCAGGATGTGCCCGAGGGGGCGGTGGTGGCGGAATTCAATATTCCCGCCGGGCAGGAGACGGGGGAGATCGTTATGCAGGTGCTTGCCGACGATCTTGCCGAGCCTACGGAAACCGTCGAATTGCGCGTGTTGGATTTCCGGGTTGGGCCCCGGCCTTATATCCCCGGCGACGGCAAGACCAGCGCCGTGGGCAGGATCGGCAGCAACGATCCGGTGGAGATAGCTCTGGCCGCGCCCGCGGCCGACACGGCCGAGGGGAACAGCATCCTCTTTCCGTTGAGCCTTGGCGGCGGGCGCTTCGCCGGAACCCTGCGGGTGGTATATAGCGTGGCGCCCGCCTCCGGCAGCGCCGCTACCGGCGCGGACTATGACGACCAGGTGCTGAACGGGGATTTTCGGATTCGGTTGGAGCCGGACGGCCCGGACGGCCGCCGCTACTCCGCCCTGGACGCCGCCGGCACGGCGGTGCCCTCCCTCCAGAACCGCGCCAGTCTTTCGATCCCGATCCTGGCGCTCCTGGACAGCTTCACGGAGGCGGGGGGAGAAGAGCTGACGCTGACGCTTGACAGCGTTACCGCGCTAGCCGCGGACGGCATGGCGGCGGACCTGCCGGTGCGCGTTGGCGCCGCCAGCGCCGACGCCACCATCGTGGACGGCGTTCGGATTGACGTAGCGATAGATAACAGCATGGGCGCCAGCATGACCTTCAGCGAAGGCCAGACCGCCACGATCCCTGTGAGCTTGAGCGGCGCCTTCACCAGCCCGGTAACCCTCGTCTGCGAGTTCGAAGATAGTGATTTGGCGCAGCCGCGAGAGGACTATGAGTTGGGGCGGGTTCTGAGTATGCGGACCCGTCGCGGCGACACCACCTTCGAGGCCGAGTGCGGCACCATTGCGGCAGGCGCCGCCAGCGCCTCCATCGGCATCCCGTTGCTGCGCGAGACGGTGCTGGAAACCGGCTTCGATGCCGTGGAAGGCGACGAGGATTTCGTGGTGGTGCTGACCGCGCTGCTGGGCGCCGAGGGGAATGTGGACGACTCCTTAGATTACACCATCATCATTGCCGACCTTCCGGCCAACCGCGTCGCCCTGAGCGCGGAGCGCGCCGAAATTATGGAGAGCCAGAGTCTCAGCTTCACGGTCGCCCTGTCCGGCACGGCCACCTCCAGCTCGGTATCCGTGCCGATTTCCCTGGCCGGCATTCCCGCCGCCCAGTTGGCGGTCACGGGCGTGCCTGCCGCCCCGGGCATCAACAACTACCTGTTGACCTTTGCCGCCGCCGCCAGCGGCGACGCATCCGGCACGGGCTCGTTCAATGTGGCCGTGACGGACAACAACAGCGTCGAGGCGATGCGCTCGCTGCAAGTGGTGCTGGGCGCGCCCAGCGGCGGGGGCGGCGCGGCGCGCGAGTTCGTTTTGGCCGGCAGCCCGCTCAGCGTCTCGGTGGTGGATAACGACGGCGCCGTGGTGACGCTGACGCCCGCGACCCGGGCGGGGGTGAGCGCCAGCGAAGGCGGCAATGCGAGCTTTGCGGTACAGGCGTCGCAGGCGCCGGCCAACAATGTGACGGTCAACTACAGCCTGGGGGCCGACGGCGACACCGCCGTGCGCGGCGTGGACTACAGCGGCGGCGCCGGCGGCAGCGTAACGCTTGCCGCCGGCACGACCGCGGTCAATATTGACATCCCCGTGACGGCCGACGCCCGCCCCGAAGGCGTGGAACGCTTCTCCCTGCGCCTGACCGGGGTTAGCGGCGATGCGGACGCCGCTCTGGGCCTCGCCGCCGAGTTGGGCGCGGTCGCCACCATTGCCCGCAGCGACCCCGTCTCCGTCGCGGTCACTGCCGACCCGGCGACGGTGATGGAAGGCCAGGCGGTCTCCTTCGGCATCGCGCTGAGCACAGGCGGCTCGCCGGTCTCTTTTGACGAGGTGCTGGTGTTGAATTACAGCCTGCCGGCGACGGCCACGGCGGTTCCCAACCTCGCGGACATGGTGGGCGACTATGCCCCGCCCCCGGGATATGCGGGCGGGGCCATGCGCGCGGGCCAGGCGGGCGTGGCCGCGGGCAGCAGCAGCGCCTCCCTGCTCGTGACCACGATCCAGGATGGCGCGCAGGAGGTGGCGGAAACCATCGTCTTGCGGGTGGATTCCGTGCGCTCCCTGGCGGGGAACCCCGTGGACTCGGTCACCGGGGTCGAGTTCCGCTTCGGCGCGGACGCGACAGCGACCGCGACCATCCAGGCCAGCATGACCACGGCTTCCCTGGGCTTGGCCGATGTGCAGTTCGCGCTGGCCCCGCCCTCCGCCGCCACGGCGGCGGAGGGCGAAAGCGTGACCTTCGCGTTGCGCAGGAGCGGCAGTCTGCCGGCAAGCCTTACCTTCTCCGACTATGCCACGGCGAGCAATATGCCCCGCATCTCGCTCGGCTACAGCATTTCCGGGGTGGACGCCGCCGATATTGCCTCGATCGCGGTCGCGGGGGGCTCGTTCGCCCAGAACGCGGATACCATATCGGCGGCCGGCGACCTGACGGGCAGGATGCTGCAAATCAATGTTGCCGCGTCCGCGAACCCCAGCATTATCGTGGCCCTGGCCAGCGATACGGTCGCCGAGGCGGCCGAGACCCTGACCCTGACCCTGGATTCGCTCAGCTATCCCGCGACAATGAACGGCTGGACCGATCTGGCGGGCTTTATGGCGGCGCGCCCGAATGCCTACGGACTCTCGACGCGGAACCGGGCGCAGGTGGAGATCGAGGCCCATGGCCGGCCCGTTTTCAGCGTTAATGCATCTATCGGGACTTCTGCGGCTGAGGAAAATATTGGCCAGCTTGGCTCATCAGTCACCGACCCTCGAGGCTTGCTTGCTTTCAGGGTGAACCTCGACGCCAACTCCATCGCCAGCACGACCACCTTCACGGTCCATTACACGCTGGACGGTACCGCGGAGGCGCCCGCGGATTACAGCGCCACTGCAAATGTGGCCGAGGACAGCACGTTACTCTCCGCTGGCGTCAGCGGGAGTTTTATGATAGTGCAGCCGGCGAGCGCGGGCGCGGTGAATCGCCAATTCAATTTGATCTTCGGCGGCAACGACGACTCGTTGAGCGAGCCTGAGGAGACCGTCATCCTGAGCCTGACCCGCATAGAACCCACCGACAGCGCCTACATAGACTCCGACCGATCCCAGTTGACATACGAGATCCAGCCCAGCGATCCTGTAGCGGCCAGCGTAGCCGCCCGCTTCGATACCGGCGTCACCATGGTGACAGAAGGCGGCGCCGGCAATGCCGGCATGGCGCGCTTTCGCATCAGCCTGTCGGGGGCCGTGAGCGTGCCTGTTGCCGTGGAGTATGCCTTGACCGGCACGGCCATGCGCACCGCCGCCGCCGACGGCGACTACCGCGCGGCCGCCGAACGCGGCAGGGCGACGTTCGACGCCATGGCGACGACCGCGGATTTGGCGTTTCCGATCATAGACGACGCCCTCAGCGAGGCGCAGGAAACGCTGACTTTCACGCTTTCCTCCGTGGATACGGGGAGGCAGGTGGGCGGGGCGCCGGTCAGCATTGCCAGCGCGCAAGATCAAAGGGCGGCGAGCGTGCCCATTGCCGCCAGCGACCCGGTAACGGTATCGCTGGCCACCGCCGCCAGCGCGGTGACCGAGGGCAACACGGTCGTGTTTACCGTGCGCCAGCGCGGCGGCGCCACCGTCGTGCCCACTGTCGTGGCCTACACCGTGAGCGGCACCGGCATCACCCGCGCGGATTACCGGGATGCGAACCGGCCGGATATGGGTATGGCTCTCACCGGCACCCTGAACATCCCGGCCGGACAGGCGGACGCCGCCATCAGCCTGAACATTGTGGACGACATGAGCACCGAGTCCGGCGAGTCGCTGACCCTCACGCTGGACAGCGCGACCCTCACGGATCCCGACGGGGTCGGCGGCACGATCGGCCTTGCCGGCGCCGCCGACCGCAGCGCCAGCGTTTCCCTCAGCGATCCGACCGCCGTCTCCACGCGCAACGTGTCCGTAGTGGCGACATCGGCCAGCGCTACCGCGGAGGGCGCGACCGCCGTCTTTACGGTCAGTCTCGCCGAGGCCAATCCCCACTCGCAACTCATTACCGTGGACTGGGCGGTGAGCGCCACCAGCGCCACCGGCGACGACGACGCCGAGGCGGCGGACTTCGACTTCGACGGCGACAGCAACCCGGACGCCAATTTCCCCACCGGCCAGACGCTAAGCTTTGCGGTCGGCGAGACGATGAAAACGATTAACGTGCCCATACTCGACGATAGCTTGCGCGAGTCGCTGGAGAGTTACACCGTCGCCATCAGCAATCTCGTGGCCAGCGCCATGGAGGCCGATCCCACTCAGATCGCCGTTGCCCAGGCCCAGGGCACCATCGCCGCCAGCGATCCGATCGCCTACACGATCAGCGCCCCTGCCGCCGATACCTCCGTTGCCGAAGGCAGCACCCTGACGGTCACGGTCACGGGGACGGCCGCGCCGGGCGGTACGGGAGGCAACATCGGCTGCGCCATCACTGGAGACAGCAGCAGCAGCCGCGACGCCACGGAGACCGCCGACTTCGATTCGCTGAGCGCTACGGCGGCCTTCGCCGCCGCCGACACCAGCGCCGACTGCATGTTTGTCGTCACCGACGACCCGGACGATGAGGGGGAGGAATTTTTCACCGTCACGCTCTCGAATCCGGGCAGCGGCGGGATTGCCAATGCCGTCGCGACGGACACGCGCAATTTCCGCATTGCCGCCAGCGACGGAGCGACCCCCCAGACGCCCGCGCCCACGGCCAATGCGGGCAGCGACGCCTCGGCTACCGATGGCTCCACGGTGACGCTGAGCGGCAGCGGCTCGCGGGGCGGCGGCGACACCACCAGCACGCTGGGCTATGCGTGGCTGCAGGTGACTTCCGAGAGCGACCCCGCCGTCCTCACCACAGCGGGCGCCATCACCAACGCCGACGCGGCCTCTGCCACCTTCACCGCGCCCAATGTGAGCAGCGATACGGAATACTTCTTCCAGCTCACCGTCACCGCCACGGCCAGCGGGGAGACGCCGTCCATGGCCAGCGACACTGTGAAGATCACCGTAACGGACGACGATTCGCCCACCGCGACCATCAGCACGGCGGGCGCCTCGGTGACCGAGGGCGGGCAAACCATGCTGGCCAGCACGGTCACGGATGCGACGGACAGCGGCGACACCATTACCGCGGCGTGGACGGCCTCGCCCGCCACGCCGGCCGTCAGTTTCGACGACGCCGCCAGCACCGCGCCGACGGTTACCTGGCCGATGGTGACCGCCAACACCGATTACACCCTCACCCTCACCGCCACCGACAGCGCGGGCAACACCGGCACGGACACGGTGCAATTCACGGTGCGGGATCCTACTGCGCTGCCGGCCAATGCCGCGCCCACCGTGGCCGCGGGGGCCGACCAGACGCTGGACGAGGGCGCCACGGTGACGCTGATGGGCACCGTCACGCGGGGCAGCGGCGACACCGCCAGTACGCTGGATTATGCGTGGGTGCAGATCACCTCTATGAGCGACACCACCGTCATCTCCAGCGGCGCGAACTATGTAGGCGCGCTCACCAACGCCATGGGCACTCCTTCTACGGCTATGGCAACCCTGGGCCAGTCGCAGGCCAGCTTCACCGCGCCGAGCATTACGGCTTCGCCGTTCAGCAGGACCTATTACTTCCAGCTTACCGGCGGCGCGGAAGAAAGCGGGATGACCGCCAGGACCACGGCCACCGATATTGTGGAGATCACGGTGCAAGACAACACCGCGCCCACGGTCTCTTTCACCCCCGCCGCCGGGAATGTGGACGAGGGCGCCACCACCACATTCGTCAACAGCAGCAGCGATTCGGAGGGCGACACGGTGCTCACTTACGCCTGGTCCGTCAATCCCGCCGGCGCGGGAACTTTCGCGGATCCGGCGGGCACCGAGACCGATGCCGCCGCCATTGCCGCGCTTGAAGCGCCGAATATTGCGTGGGCGGACGTTGCGGCCGCCGACCGCAGCGTCAGCG
>JAPPQA010000011.1 GCA_028817255.1 Gammaproteobacteria bacterium
GACATCGGGCTTGCGCCCTCGTCTTGCCGACTCCCCCTCAAGGGGGGAGTGATGCGTACGAAAGCAGAAATCCATGGCGGATAAGAGAGAGCCGCTGTGCTTCCCTTCGATTGCGTAACGGCTTGGCGCCGTTTGCCTGCGGTTGTCATACCTGCGTAAGTCTGGCATTTTTGCGCCTGGGCAGGCGATACGCGCGGCCCTTGACTTACCGATTTCCCATCATGACTGCCGCTATAGATCGTTCCGGTTGCCGCCTGCCGCGGCAGGGCGGGGGCATGGCCCGGCGCACGCAATCCCGGCACTGTAGCCCGGTACGCGATGGCCCGCCCGCCGTGCGGGAGTTTCCCCGGTGAACGCCGGCGCCGATTGGGACGCGGCCCTGCGGCGCCTGGCCGGGGTGCTGGAGGAAGGCCGGCGCCCGCGCATCAAGGCCGACCCCGAAGATCAATTGAAGCCGCCCGTGATTGACCTGTTGCGCGCCGCCGGGGCCGACTGCAAGCTGAAGGTAGGGGCCGCCACCGAGGTGCGGGCCGCCGACCTTGGCGTCCGCCCCGACATCGGCGTGTCCGTCGGCGGCCTGCTCTGCGGCTATGTCGAACTCAAGGCGCCCGGCAAGGGCGCGAACCCGCGGCGCTACAAGGGCCACGACCGGGAGCAGTGGCAGCGCCTCCGGGATCTGCCCAACCTGATATACACCGACGGTTGCGAGTGGGCGCTGTACCGCAACGGCGCCCTGGTCAAGGAGCGGTTGCCTCTGGAAGATGCCTCCGGCCTGCGCGAGCTGCTGCGGACATTTCTGCTCTGGGAGCCGCACGTTCCCGTTCAGCCGCGCCGCCTGGCGAAATTTCTCGCCCCCTTCTGCCGCTTCATCCGCGACGACGTGGAAAAGGCGCTGCAAAGGGAGAATTCCGCCATCAGGCAATTGGCCTCCGAGTGGCGCAGCTCGCTGTTTCCCGAGGCCAGCGACGCCGAGTTTGCCGACGCTTACGCCCAGAGCCTCGCCTACGCCCTGCTGCTGGCGCGGTTGGAACGGGAGGACGCCGATGTGCGCTCCATCGCCGCCGCGGCCGACGCCCTGGCGGGAGGCAACAACCTGCTCGCCGAGGTTCTGCGCGTACTGGGCCAGGACGCCGCCCGCGAAGACATCGCCCCAGGCTTGGACCTGTTGACCCGCTCGCTCAACGCCCTCGATACCGGCGCATTCATTGCCGCCGGCGCCAAGTCCGACCAGCGCGAGCCCTGGCTCTACTTCTACGAAGATTTTCTCGCCGCCTACGACCCCAAGTTGCGCAAGAACTCCGGCGTCTATTACACGCCGCCGCAGGTCGTGCGTTGCCAGGTGCGCCTGGTCTCCGAATTGTTGCGCGGGCGCTTCGGCAAGCCGCTCGCCTTTGCGGACGACGGCGTAACCTTCCTCGACCCCGCGGCCGGCACCGGCGCCTACCTGGTGGCGGCCATCCAGCACGCGCTGGACCTGGTGCGCGAACGGCAAGGCCCGGGCGCCGTCGCCGCCCGCGCCAGCCTGCTCGCCCGCAACCTGTACGGCTTCGAGTGCCTGGTCGGCCCCTACGCCGTAACGCACCTGCGCCTGGCGCGGGAGATCCGCGGCGCCAAAGGCGAACTGCCCGGCGGGCGCCTGCAAGTGTTCCTGGCCGACACCCTGCAAAGCCCCTGGACCACGCCGCCCGAGGCGCTGAGCCTGCAACATCGCCCGCTGGTGGAGGAGCAACGCAAAGCCATCGCCGTCAAGGACCGCGCCACCCCCATCCTGGTCTGTCTGGGCAACCCGCCCTACGACCGCCAGCAGATCGCCCCCGACGAAGGCGCCCGCCGCAAAGGCGGCTGGGTGCGCCACGGCGACCGGGAGGAGGGCGCGGCCGTCGGCCAGCGCCCCCCGATCCTGGAGGACTTCCTGCGCCCGGCCCGCGAGGCCAAGGCCGGCGTACACCTCAAGAACCTCTACAACGACTACGTGTATTTTTGGCGCTGGGCCTTGTGGAAACTCTTCGACGCGCACCCCGACGGCGGCATCGTCTCCTTCATCACCGCCTCCTCCTACCTGGCCGGTCCCGGTTTCGTAGGGATGCGCGAGGTCATGCGCCGCACCTTCGACGAACTCTGGCTGCTGGACCTGGAGGGCGGCGGCCTGGGCGCGCGCAAGACGGAGAATGTCTTTGCGATTCGGACGCCCGTCGCCATAGCGGTCGGCATGCGCAAAGGCGGCGGCGACCGCGACGCGCCCGCAAAAGTGCGCTACGCGAAGTTCGAAGGTACGCGCGAGGAGAAGCTGGCTTCGCTGGAGCGCATCGAGAGTTTTGCCGATGTGGAGTGGCGGGAGTGTCCCGATGGCTGGCAGGCGCCATTCAAGCCGGAGGGCGAGGGCGATTACTTCAGTTGGCCGGCGCTTACGGATATTTTTCCGTGGCAGCAATCGGGCGCAAAATTCGGAAGGGGTTGGCCTATCGGAGAAACCGAGGGGGTTCTGCAAGATCGCTGGGAGCAAATGACCTCTCTTTCAGGCGAAAGGAAGAGGCGCGCTTTCAAGGAGACTCGTGACCGCAAGATTCACCGCACCTACAGAGATTTGGACGGCAATCCGATGCAGACTATTGAGCAGACTGGACGGAGCAGTCACGCGCCTAAAATCAATCCTTATGCCTATCGCGCCTTCGACCGGAGATATGCCCTGTTGGATAACCGCCTTGGCGACGTTATTAGTGTGGAACTGTTGCGTGCATGGAGCGAATCGCAGATCCATATGACCAGTTTGTTGACCGGCGTCATTGGCGCAGGTCCCGCCGCCGTTGCAACCGAATTGATTCCCGATCTGGATCATTTCCGAGGTTCCTTTGGCGCCAAACACATCATCCCTCTATGGCGCGACTCTGCCGCCACCCATCCCAACATCACCCCCGGCCTGCTCGACCAGCTCGCCGAGCGCTACGCCGACTCGATTGCCCCGGCGGAACTCTACGCCTACTGCTACGCCTTACTCGCCGCCCCCGGCTACGCCCGGCGCTACGCCGCCGAGTTGGAAACCCCCGGCCCGCGCATCCCCATCGCGCAAGAGCTCGCTCTCTTCCGCCGCGCCGCCGAACTGGGCCGCCACCTCGTCTGGCTGCACACCTGGGGCGCCCGCCTCTCCCCTCAATCCGGGCTGCCCGGCGCCCCCGCTGCCCGCCCCGCTGCCGCGCGCCGCGCCGCAAGCCCGCCCGCGCATGGCAAGGCGCGTTGCCGCCAGGCCGTACCCGGCGGCGCGGACGACTACCCCGACCGGTGCGGCTACGATGCCGCCGCCCGCGAGATTCGCATCGGCCCCGGCCGCTTCGGTCCCGTATCGCCGCAGGTGTGGAACTACGAGGTTTCCGGCTACCGCGTCGTGCAGCAGTGGATCAAGCGCCGCCTTCTGCGCGGCGCGGGCCGCCGCTCCTCCCCCCTGGACGACATCCGTCCCCGCGCCTGGGATCACCGCCTCACCGACGCCCTGCTGCAACTGCTTTGGACCCTGGAGCACACCCTGGCAATGTCCGCCGCCCTCGACGCCGCCCTGGAGGCCGTCGCCGCCGCCCCCTGTCTGCAAGCCGCGCACCTCCCCGCTCCCTCCGCCGCCGACCGCCGCCCGCCCCGCCGCGCCGCCGCCGGCGACCGCCCCCTCCTAAGCCCTGAGCGGGCTTCCGACTGATCCTGCCGCGCCCCGTGCTATACTTTTCCCTCTCCCCCGGAGGGGCGGGTCATGCACTGGCTCAAGATCAAGAACATCCGTTGCTTCGCAGAACCCGATCCCATCGAGATCCGCCCTCTGACCTTGCTGATCGGAGAAAACAGCACGGGCAAGACCACCGTCATGGCGTGCCTCCATACGCTGCTCTGTTTTTTTTCTGGGCATGGAGTGCGCTTCAACCGCGGACCTTTCGAGATGGGCTCCTTCCTGGAGATCGCTCGCAAGAGGGACGGCAATGGCGGCCAGGCGGAGGGGTTCTCGTTGTCTATAGGCGGGACCGAGGATTCTTTCGAGTGGGGCTTCGACTTTTCGCGTAAAGAAAACGGCCTTGATCCGAGGTTGTCGGAAATCCGCTACTGGGCGCCGGATTTCCGGGCCACTCTATCGGGAGACAGGCTGGTGTTGAAAACGGCATCCGGTGAAGCTTCCGTGCCAGTCGGTGAATTCGCTCCCGAGGAGTATCCCACTGACAATTCCCCCAACTTAGCGATGTATTATGCTTTCATGCAAGGATGCCAGAGTGATCGAAAATTAGAAGAATTGTACAAGGAGTCATATAACGGGTTTTACTGGCCTTTTTCAATCAAAGAATGGCGCGGAATTTGCGCGCCGTTCCATTCGGGAAGTATCCATGCTCTTGGGCCGATTCGTTCGCGGCCCCAGAGGACATACACCCCGGTGCAGGATATGGAGGACCCGGAAGGCAGTCATGCTTCGGCGTACCTGGCAAGGTTATCCCGGTACGACAAGGACGGGTGGCGGAAATTCAAGCAGCGGCTGGACAGGATCGGTACCGCCCTGGATCTTTTCAAGAGCATCTCTATACGGAGCCATGGGAAAAACCCCAGCGACCCTTTTCAGATTGAGTTAAAGGTCGCCCCCGGCGCCGCCGGCAACCTGATCTCGGACATGGGTTACGGGGTAGGCCAGATGCTCCCTGTATTAGTGGATGTACTACGGGCGCGCGAACGGGAGCTCTTTTTGATCCAGCAGCCGGAGATCCACCTGCATCCGCGCGGCCAGGCCGAACTGGGCAGTTTCTTCGGGCGGATGGCAAAGGAAGGCAAGCACACCTTCCTTGTGGAGACCCACAGCGATTACCTGCTCGACCGCGTGCGGACAGACGTGCGGGACAAGGAGCACCCCCTTGGCGCGGGAGATGTATCCATCCTCTACTTCGAGCGGGCCAGGAAGGGCAGCGAGGTAAAGGTTTACAACATGACCCTGGACGAGCAGGGCAACTTTCGGAACGCGCCGGACAGTTACCGCGATTTCTTTATCAAGGAACATCAGCGCTTTCTGGGAATAGATTGAGATGTGCTGCATCGTTGATAATTCCGTTGTGGGGGAACTGGTTTCCAGGCGCACCCCGCGGTCGAAATTATTTTTGAAGCTTCAACTCGCAAGGAAGATTCGAATCGCCACATGTGGCGAGCTCAAGAAAGAATACGGGAAGCATCAGGCCGCCATTGATTTTTTCGTAAGGGTAAGGAGAAACAATTTATTGGACGATATAGACGATGAGCAGATTGATGCCGAGAAGGATCTCGTAGTCAAAGCGGCCCAGCCCAAGTCTAACGATCTGCATGTGCTGGCATTGGCCAGGGTCAGCGGCGCTCGCGTTATCGCAACCGATGACAGAGCATTGCAGGAAGACATCGGCAATAAGAAGCTTCTGGACGCCCCCAGGGGAAAAGTCTTTTCCAACGAGAATCAACGCCACCTTTTCTCCGGGCAATACTGCCAGTCCCCCAAGTGAGGCTCGCGCCCCTCCGCAAGGAGCGCGAAGCGCGCGCTTTATACGCTGGATTCCTGCTTTCGCAGGAATGGCGAGGTGGGGGCATGGGAATGGCGGAGTAGGCTTTATTCGCTGGATGCCCATAGAGTTTTTACACAGCCTGTTTTTTTTCTGTCATTCCGGCGAAAGCCGGAATCCCGCGCAAATAGAGCGCGGAACGCGCACATT
>JAPPQA010000012.1:0-7286 GCA_028817255.1 Gammaproteobacteria bacterium
GCACGGGTAAAGACACGGACAAATCAGCAATTTCCGAAAAAACGGCGTGGCTATTGCTGGTTGGCCTCCAGATAGGCAAGCACGAATTCTTCGACTAACTCTTCTACCTGATCAAGGACATATGTGTAATCTCCTGCGTGAGTTCCTGTACTGCCATGCTGCCAAGTTGTCCCTACATACCTAAATGCTCTCCTTGCTTGGTGCGTCACGAAAATTACGGACCGGTTGAATTGCACTGTTATGCTTAATCCTTTTCCAATAACGTTGACTTGGATGTAGAGATATTCTGAGCGACTATGTCTGGCTATGGGCGGTAAGTCATCGCTATTAGTGGGGATTAGCCCGTATTTCCGCAGCGTGAGGGCAGTTTTATTATAGATTCTTTGCTTTGTCAGTCCGATGTCTTTGGCGTTTTGATGGAGACTCTCGATAAGCACTTCTACTTGTTTATAGTCATCAACTTCAAGACCGTTTGAGGACCATTCCTGTGCCTGCACAGGAGCAAAGACGACTCCCGCAAGCAACACAGCAGCGGTTAACCGAACAATCGTAAGATTCGCCCGATACTTCATCGCTTCACTCCTCTGATGTTTCAGGTATTGCATGGATAATCTCCTTCACTGGTGATGCTTCTCGCTGCTTTGGTTTCCAATCGTATCATACTCCTTTGAGATAGATTCAGGGTTTGGGTGGCGTTGCTTTTTGCCCTCACCCCGGCCCTCTCCCAGAGGGAGAGGGAGGAGAATGCCGTGCTAGGTGGGGGAGAAACGACCTTACTTGACTCTTTTAGAATTGTGAGGCCTTGATTCGACTAGTTCTAAGGTTGCCACTGAGGACCGGGTACAATGTAATAGTATAGCCACTAATTTGGTTGCCCTCTTGCCTGAAATGAAATATCTCGTCGGCTTTGTTATAATTTGTGTCGGGACCGAAGTAATGTTCATAGCCATACCAAGTATTACCAACAGCATATTTAACAATGTAGCTTCCCAGAGGGACTGATACTTCTATAGTATCCCCACCGCGAACAAAGATATCCATAACTTTCATCCCTGAAATATTTTCAAGCTTTATAAGGTAATTGCTACCGGCGCTGGTCTTAATTTCAAATGGTGCCACACCCTCGGCTGTTACATTTTTTCGTGTAGTTCCATTGTTTGGTGGAGCTAATGCAAGAGCGAGAGGGGCACTAGTACGTTGTTCTGGTGTTTTAGATTGGGTTGATGCTGAGAATTGAGGTATCAGGCGCGAATCGTAGATAACCCAACCAATTATCAGAGTTGGAAAAATGATCAGGATAAATCTGATTATTTTTTTTCGCCGATTCGGGGGCGTAGTTTTTTCGGCAAACTCTTCAAATTTCGAATACTTTGCTTTAGATATGCCAAGTTCATTTTGGATGCGGAGTAACAATTTTTCAAATTCAGAAAGTTTTGCCATTTTGATAAGAACCTATCTCAAAACTGCTTTAGCAGGATTCCGATGCATGCGAGTTAGACAAATCCTCAAAAGTTATCTGCGTAGTATTCCCAGCGTATTAACAAACGACGCTGCCATTGCAACCATGCAAAAAACACTCCACAATCCACCGCCGCTCGTAGCGGCGCAATCTTCGGCCGTCTTGCGTCTTACGCTTCTTCTGGTTCTTGCGATGCGGCGCTATCACCTCGACTTTCTCTTTCTTCAACTCCTCGTCGAGGTGATCGCTGTCCTACGCTCGGTCTCCTATCAAGCACTCCGTTTGGTTTCTATCATGCAGAAGTCGAAACTTATGGCGCCGGTCGTCAGAATCCACAATACCGCTTTCAAAACGCGGCGGGCGGGAACCGGGTTGCGGCCCGGGCAGCTCGCGAGAATCCTTTCCCATTGTTCGTCGCGGATCTTTAGTATGGGCATACCATACCACGGAAAACGTCATCATCTCAATTTTGAGGTAGGTTCAAGTACGGATATTTTGCAGTAGCAGGTAAATCATGGCCAACATGCGATGAAACAGATAGTCAATTTGTTCTGGAGTTTCCAAGGATCTTTGAACTGTTTCTGAATGGCGAATATAGTGGGCGTTGCCAATTGCAGTCAGCTCTTTTGCTTCCTTTTGAAGTCTCTCTCTAAATTTTTCCTCCGGAGCGGCCCGTGCCAGAATCTCTTCTATCGCCTTCTTTTTATCTGGGTTATGAATGGTTTTGATTCTTTCCCAGACTTTCCAGATTTTCTCTAGCGCTTCCTGCTTGGTCTCATGGGAGGGTAGTCTAATTTTATCACATGCCTTAGTTATCATTTGATCCAGAGTTTCGTTGCCGCTTCTCGTTTGAGTAGTATTTTGTATCAATTCATCTAATTGTGGAGGCAGCACCCGGTGAATTTTGCCGTCATTTTTCAATTCATAGGCAATATTGTTGCGCGCAAATAGCAGATTGATTTCTTCTAGAAATTTTGATTGCCCCTTATGTTTGTCAAACCTGATATAGTGTTGATGCCTGTAATATTCGTGATAATCGTTTAGAGTGGGATCGGCGATATGACGGAAAACGTATTCAATGGCATCTAGAATTAGCAGTATTTCGGGCGTGTCACACGAGAAGATAGGATCCCCCGGATTCTCCCACTGCAACCTCGGTATATCGCCAACCATTGCAGTGATCAGTGCATTTGTATTGGTTCCTGCAATAACCTCGCTATCCGGGCATCTCTCAGGGAATTCCTTAGCAAAGGCGCCTTGATCAATCAGGGTTTTTATTTTCGTCTCAATAGTACGGCAGACTTGGGGCGATATTGTTTCTTTTGGGTGAGGACGAGGGCCGTTTTCCCTGTCACTGAAATACTCGTTCACATTTATCTCCTTTCTGCCTGCGCCGCTTCGCCGCCCTGCAACAGCACCGTAGAAGTGGGAAAGGCGCATTCCGCCCCGCACTCCTCAATGATCTCCAGCACTTTGAGCAATACGTCCTGCTTTACCTCGTGGTACTTGATCCAGTTCGTGGTGCGGGTAAAGACGTAGATGAAGAAGTCCAGGGAGGAGGGCGCGAAGGCGTTGAGGTTGACGATGGTGGTCTGCGTGGGATCGATCTCGGGGTGCGTCTTCAGCATCTCCTTCACTTTGCGCACGATCTCGGCGACCCGGCCCGCATCTTCGTAGCGCACGCCGATGGTCTCGTAAATTCGGCGGTGCGTCATCCGGGAGGGGTTCTCCACCGCGTTGGCGATGAACACGGTGTTGGGGACGTACAGCAGGCGCTTGTCGAAGGTGCGGATGTGCGTGGTGCGCCAGCGGATCTTTTCCACGGTGCCCTCCAGTCCCTGAGACTCGCAAAGGATCCAGTCGCCCACCTCGAAAGGGCGGTCCAGATAGATGATGAAACTGCCGAACACGTTCGAGATGATGTCCTTCGCCGCCAGGCCGACGACGATGCCGCCGATGCCGCCGAAAGCGAGGACGTTGGTCAGATTGATGCCGATTTGCTCCAGGCATATGAGGGCGATGACCACGATCACAAGGATGCGCAGGGCCCGGGCGCCGATGTCCACTACGCGGCGCACCCGTTGCGCCTGGCGGCCCTCGCGGCGCGCCAGCCGCGCCAGCGCCAGCCGCTTCAGCCGGTTTACCAGCAGGATCAGGAACAGGGCCATGACGGCGACCGTTCCGAAGTCGAATACGGGCTCTAATTTTGCCTGCAGGGACAAGTCCAGTCCGCGGTCCAGCGACCAGGCGCTCAGGAACAGCGCGATCAGGAAGACGGCTCCCAGGCCAGGCTTGCGCGCGGCGTAGAGCAGTATCGCCAGGTAGTGGTTGCCGAGGGCTTCCATCTTGGCTCGCAACCGCTTGCTGCCCCATAGCCAGGCGAAGGCCAGCAGCGCGCTGCCTGCGCCGATCAGCGCCAGTTCTACCAGGATGCGAACCGCTGTCATCGTTTCCATGGGCATCTTCCCTACTCCTTGCTCTTTGCTCTTTCCGTTATGAGGACGCGGCCCCGGCCGTCTCCGTTTCTTGCGGCGCCGCCGCTTCCGCCTCCCGGCGCAGCGCTGCCAGTGCCGCCCGCGCCCTGCGCCAGCGCGGGCAATTGCGCGGGAAGCCGCTGTCCCGGACGCCGCCCGCGCCCCGCAGGGCATCGAGTTTGCGCGCCGCCAGCAGCCACTCCTGCGGGCGCAACCGGTCCACAAGCCGCTCCACTTGCTGCCGGCGGTTGCACAACAGCACCAGGTCGCAGCCGGCCTCGCGGCAGGCGACGAAGCGATCCGCATGGTCGGCCACGACGGCGGCCGCCTCCATGCCGATGTCGTCGCTGAGCACCGTTCCCTTAAATCCCAGCCGCCCCTTCAGTATGTCCCGGATCCAGGCGGCGGAGTAGAGGGCCGGCCCTTCGCAGACGGCCGGGTACGTGACCAGGCCCATCATCACGCCCTCGATCCCCTCGCGTATGGCCGCCGCGAAGGGGCGCAGATCCGAGTCGCGGATGCGCGAATACTCCCTGGGATCCGTGCAGCGCTCCCGGTGCGTGTCGCCGGCTACGGCGCCGTGACCGGGGAAGTGCTTGGCTACGGCGGCCATGCCCGCCTGCCGCAGGCCGTGCCGGCAGGCGCGTCCCAGGCGGCAGACGATATCGGGGTCGCGGTGGAAGGCGCGGTCGCCGATGACGCTGCGGTTGCCGCCCAGATCCAGGACGGGCGTCAGGCTGAGGTCCAGGCCGGCGGCGGCGATCTCCGCGGCCATCAGCCAGGCGATGTCCGCGGCGAGCCGCAACGCGCGCTCCGGGCGCCGTTCGTAGCTCCGGCCCAGCAGGCCGAAGGCGGGCAGCGGCGCAAAGCCGTGCCGCAAGCGCTGCACCCGCCCGCCTTCCTGGTCCGCCATCACCAGCAGGGCGGGGCTCTTCAGGCGCCGCACGGCGCGCGCCAGCGCCGTGACTTGGCGGCGGGATTCCTGGTTGCGCGCAAACAGCAGCACGCCGCCGACCAGGGGGTGGCGCAGCAACTCGGCGTCTTCCGGCGTCAGGCGGGTCCCCGGCAGATCGACGACCAGCGGGCCGGCCGCCGGCGCGCCGCCCTTTCCTTTCATCCGCCGTTCCCCTGCCGCCGCCCGCCCAGGGCGTCGCGCGCGGCGTCGCCCAGGAGGTTCACCGACAGCACCAGGGCCAGGATCGTCAATCCGGGGGCCAGGACGATATGCGGCGCGACCAGCATGTGCCTCGATCCTTCCAGGATCATCGAACCCAGGGAGGCGCCGGGCGGCTGCACGCCCAGCCCCAGGAAGGACAGCGTGGACTCGGCGATCACGATGCCGGCGATCTCGTAGGGCAGCTGCACGCTGAGCACGGAGAACAGCAGGGGCAGCACGTGGCGGCCCAGGATGGCCGGCGGCGGCGTCCCCAGGGCGCGGGCGGCCTCGACATGGCCCAGTTGCTTGAGCGCCAGCGTCTGCGCCCGGCTCAGCCGCGCGAAGGCCACCCAGCCGCCGGCGCTGAGGGCCAGCACGGCGTTGCCCGGTCCCGGCCCCAGGAAGCCGGCCAGCGCAATGGCCAGCAGGATGCCGGGAAAGGCCAGCACCACGTCCATCAGGAAGACGGCGGCGCGGTCCCATATGCCTCCGAGCAGGGCGCCGCACATGCCGAGGGGGACGCCGATCAGGAAGGACAGGCTGACCACCAGCAGGGCGATCGCCAGGGAATTGCGGGCGCCGACGATCAGCCGGTCGAGCACGGGGCGGCCCAGTTCGTCGCAGCCCAGCCAGTGCTCGAGGGTGGGCGGGCGCGCGATCCGCGCCAGGTCAATCTCGTTGGGCGCGATCGGCAGCAGCAACGACAGCGCCGAGACCAGCAGCCACAGGCCCACGACCAGCAGCGGAATGCGCTTCACGGCCGTTCTTCCGCCTCCAGCCGGATGCGGGGATCCAGGGCGCAATAGACCAGGTCGGTCAGCAGGTTGATGCCCACATAGACCGTGCCGATCAGGAGGACGCAGCCCTGGATCACCGGGTAGTCCCGGCTGCGGATCGCCTCGAACATCAGTTGCCCGACCCCCGGCCAGGAAAAGATATGCTCGGTTACCACGGCCCCCGTCAGCAGGGCGCCCGTATGCAGCCCGACGATTGTGATCGCCGGCAGCAGCGCGTTGCTCAGGGCGTGTCCCAGCACCACCCGCCAGGGCGGCAGTCCCCGCGCCCGGGCCGCGCGCACGTAATCCGTTTCCAGGACATCAATCAGGCTGCCGCGCACCATGCGCATCTGCAGCGCGACCATCGCCGTGCCCAGGGTCAGGGCGGGCAGCACCAGCGCTCCCGGCCCGCCCATGCCGCCCACCGGGAACCAGCCCAGGCGGTAGGCAAAGACGAGGATCAGCAGCGGCCCCAGCCAGAAGTTCGGCAGCGACAGCCCCAGCAACGCGCAGGCCGTCGCGCCGCGGTCCCAGGCGCTGCCGCGTTTGAGTGCCGCCAGGACGCCCAGGGCCAGCGACAGCAGCGCGGCGAAGGCCAGCGTGGCGGCGGCCAGGAGCAGGGTGGCCGGGATGCTGTCGGCCAGCAGGTCGCTCACGCGCCGCCCGGAATGCAGCGAGGCGCCGAGGTCGAGGACGGCCAGCCGCCGCAGGTACAGCCACCACTGGGCGAGCAGGGGCCGGTCCAGGCCCATGGCCTCCGCCATCGCCTGGCGTTCCATGGGCGTCGCCGATTCCCCGGCCATGATCTCCACCGGGTCGCCGGGGATGACGCGGCTCAGCGCAAAGACGACGGCGGTGACGCCGATGACGACCAGCAGGGCCCCCGCCAGCCGGGAATACAGATAGCGCAGCATGGTTGTTGCAGCCGCGGGGCCGGGACCGCCGCCCCCGGGGTCGCGAAGCCTCCGTACAGATCCAGGAAAAGGACGCAGGCTACATGATACAATGGCGCCATGTTGCGCGCAGTCGTCGAGTGGACTGTCCGTGCGCTGGGTTTGGCGCTTCTACTGGTGGGGCTGGTGGGCGGATATCGCGCGCTGGGGGAGTTCTGGCGCCTGTATCAGGAGCCGGACCGCATCGAGAGGGTCGCCCAGGCGGTGGAGGAGGCCTCGCACATAGACCGTTCCCTGGCCGCCGCGGTGCAGGGCGTGTTGCGCGACGGCGACCAGGATGCCGCCGCTACGGCCCCGGCGGAGGAGCCGCCCGCCATCCGCATCTCTTATTACGTCGCCTGGGTTATCGTGCTGCTGCTGCTTTCGATGTTCGCCAATATCGCTTTACTGGCGGTGCGCGCCGGGGGTTACCTGGCGCTGCACGAACTGCGGTCGCGGCCGCCGCCGAACGGCGGCAACGCCTGAGCG
>JAPPQA010000012.1:7495-27118 GCA_028817255.1 Gammaproteobacteria bacterium
CCTTATCGTCTGCCGCGCCCGCGTCCCGGAGCGCGTCCAACAGTTCCATGTTCGCTTGTGTCATGTTCTGATCCTCCGTGTCATAGCCTACCTTCCGTGGTTACCCGGCGATTATACCCGCATCACGGCAGGAAAACGACCGCGGCGCGGCCTCGGGGCAGGCTTTGCCTCTCAGGCGTTGCCGTCGTCCGGCGGCGCCCGCGGGCGCAGTTCGCGCAGCGCGAAGCGGCCCCTGGCGCGGCAGGCGCCCGCCGCGCGCTACTGTTCGCGGATCCGCACCGGCGTGCCCACCGTCACGGCCGCGTACAGCGCCAGCAGGTCGGCGTTGCGCATGCGGATGCAGCCGCGCGAGCCCGGTACGCCCATGGCGGCGCCGTCCGGCGCGCCGTGGATGTAAATCATGCGCCGGTAGGTGTCCACGTCCCCGTCCCGGTTGAATCCGGTCTCCATGCCCGCCAGCCGCAGGATGCGGGTCAGGATCCAGTCCCGCCCCGGGTGCTGGCGCCCCAACTCCGCGCTGTAGATCTCGCCGGTGGGCTCGCGTCCCACAAACACGGCGTTGGGCGGGCAGCCGTCGCCGATCTTCTGGACGATCTCGTGCCTGCCGCGGGGCGTGCGCTCGCTGTCGCACCGTTCGCCGGCGCCCTTCACGGAGGTGGAGACGGGATATTCCGCGATCACCCTGTCCCGTTCGCGCAGCAGCAGCCGCTGCCGGTCCAGAAAGATCTCGACCGCGGACCCGGTCCCCGTCTCCGCGCCTTGCTTCATCGCTTCATCGCCGATCTGCGCGCGGTTCCCGGCGCACCGACGCCAGGCCGTCGTAACTGCCGTCGCGGTCCAGCCGGTAGCCGGCGATCTCGCTGCGCCGGACCAGGATGTGGGACTCGTACCACAGGGGCACGTAGGGCAACCGTTCGTGCAGTCGTTCTTGCAGCCGGCGGTAGAGCGGCAGTTGTTCGGCGGCGCGCTGCGAGCGCTCGGCCTGCTCGATCAGCGCATCCACGCGCGGGTCGTTCAGGCGGCCGCGGTTGGCGCCCGCCGGCGGCATGGAGTCGCTGTGGAAGGCGTAGCGGTAGAAGTCGGGCATCTTGAGCCCCACCCAGGAAAGGCTGTACAACTGGAAGCGCCCCGCCGTGATGTCGCCGTAGAAACTGCCCCAGTCGTGGGGCAGGATGCGCACTTCGATCCCCACCTGCGCCAATTGGTGCTGGATCGCCGTGGCCAGCCGGATGCGGAAGGGGTCGCTGGAGGTTTTGTACACCAGTTTCGGGGGCCGCGCCGCGGAATATCCCGCCTCCCGGACCAGGCGCCGCGCCCGCTCCGGGTCGTAGCGGTATTCGGGCAGCAGGGGATGCGCCAGCCAGTGATCGGCGGGCATGGCCGTGCTGGCCTTGCGCGCCTCGCCGTGCATAAGGTGGCGCACAATGGCGTCGCGATCGATGGCGTGGGCGATCGCCTGGCGGATGCGGGCGGCGCCGGCCACCGGGTCCTCCAGGTTGAAGCCCAGGTAGGTAAAGACGTTCCCCGGCGCGCTCTCGCTGTGCAGGTCCTGCTGTCGTTGCAACCAGGGGCGCAGGGAGTAGGGCATGTTGCCTTGCAGCAGGTCCAGCTCGCGGCGCGCCAGCTTCAATGCCCGCACCACCGGTTCCCGCACCGGCACCAGCTCGATCCGCTGGCCGTCCGCCACCCGCAACAGCGATACCCCGCCTTCTTCCGTGCGCGCCACAAAGCGCAGGGGGCCGCTGCCCACCGGGCGTTCGTGGAAGGGATGATCGTCGGCCAGCAGCGCCCGCGGCAGGATCCCCACCGTGAGCAAACCGGGGAAAAAAGGCTCCTCGCGGGAGAGGAAGAAATCAATTCGGTCGGCGTCTGGCGCCTCGATGCGCTCGATGGCGGACAGGGTGCCTGCCAGGGGCGAGCGGCCGCGCCGTTCCCGGATGGAGTCGTAGGTGGCCTTGACGTCGCCCGCGACCAGGCGGGTGCCGTCGTGGAAGCGCCGCCCCTCGCCCTGGCGCAGGGCGAAGCGGTAGTGTCGGGGACCCAGGCGGCGCCAGTCCGCCAGCGCCGGCACCACCCGGTATGTTTCGTCGAAGTCCACCAGCGAGCGGTACAGCAGGCGGCAGATGCGGTAGGAGATGGCGTCGCTGGCCTGGCGCGGGTCCAGCGTGGTCGGCGGCAGGGGCAGGCCGAAGCGGATCGTTTCCCCGTCGGGAGGCGCGGAGCAGCCGGCCGGCGCCAGCAGCGCGAATAGAAGACAGAGGCAGGAGAGGGCGCCTTGATTCCGCCCGGCCCCGGTGTTACTCGGGCGCGGGCCAGTTTTCACGGAACCGCCGCAGGTGCTCCCCGTCGCTTTCTTTCAGCAGCTTCCGCACCCGCTTGATTTCCTCCTCGTAACGCCGGTCGGACAGCAGGCCGCGCATGAGGTCGTAGCGCAGGTAGATCAGGTAGGTCAGCAGCGCGTCAATCTCGCAATACTGCCGGATCGCGTCCATGTCGCCCTCCAGGTAGCGTCGCCAGATCTCGTCGCCCTGCAGTCCGTACTTGCCGGGCAGCCCCAGCAGCCGCGCCGTCTCTTCCAGGGTGGCGCTGGCGCGCAGCTGGTGGCCCGCCAGCATATCCATCAGGTCCGTGTGGCGCCCGTGGTAGCGGTTGCGGTAGTTGTTCCAGCGGAAATCGTTGTGCAGGCGCCCGGTGTCCCAGTAGGTCGGCGCGCTGACTCCGTGCCGCAGGCAGCGGTAGTGCAGCACGGGCAGGTCGAAGCCGTGCCCGTTCCAGGAGACCAGGTCGGGCTTGAACTGTTCAATGCCTTCAAAGAAACGCAGCAGCAATTCCCGCTCCGGCGTCTCCGGTTCGCCGATGGACCACAGCCGCAGTCGGTCGCGGTTGCGCAGCACCATCGAGATCGCGATCACCCGGTGCAGGGGGTGGCTCAGGAAATCGCTGCCGCCGCGGCTCTGCTGGCGGCGCTGGCTGAAGAGGATCTCCGCGACGTCCGAGTCGGGCGCGTCCTCCAGACCGTGGAGCCGCCGGCCCAATTCCACATCGGGGATGGTCTCGATATCGAAGGCGAGTACGTCGCGCAATGGAGGTCTCCGGGCGCCCTAAGCTTGCCGGCGCGAAAACAGGCCGGTAGAGAGATAGCGGTCGCCGCGGTCGCAGACGATTGCCACGATTAAGGCGTCTTGCAGCGTTTTCGCCAGCTCCAGGGCGGCATGGACGCAGCCGCCGGAGGAGATCCCGGCGAAGATGCCTTCTTCCGCCCCCAGACGCAGGGTCATCGCCTCCGATTCCTCGCGGCTTACCTGAAGCAGGCGATCCACCCGCGCGGGGTCGTAGATTTTCGGCAGGTATTCCCTGGGCCAGCAGCGGATGCCGGGGATGCAACTGCCCGCTTTGGGTTGTACGCCGACGATGGCGATCCCGGGGTCCTGCTCTTTCAAGTAGCGTCCCGCGCCCATGATGGTCCCGGTCGTGCCCATGGAACTCACGAAGTGCGTCACCCTGCCGCCCGTGTCGCGCCAAATCTCCGGGCCGGTGCCCTCGTAATGCGCCCGCGGATTGTCCGGGTTGGCGAACTGGTCCAGCAGCCGCCCTTCCCCCCGCGCCGCCATTTCCCGGGCCCGGTCAATGGCCGCTTCCATGCTGCCTGCCTCGGGGGTCAGCACGATCTCGGCGCCGAATGCCTGCATCGCGGCGCGGCGTTCCAGGCTCATGTTTTCCGGCATCACCAGTTTCATCCGGTAGCCCCGCATGGCCGCCGCCATGGCCAGGGCGATGCCGGTGTTGCCGCTGGTAGGTTCGACCAGGGCGTCGCCGGGGCGGATCTCGCCGCGCCGCTCCGCCCCCCGGAGCATGCCGATCGCGGGCCGGTCCTTGACCGAGCCGGCGGGGTTCTGTCCCTCCATCTTGACCAGGACCGTGCTTTGCAGCCCCTTGGTTAGCCGGCACAGCCGCACCAGCGGCGTATTGCCGATCAAGTCCTCCGATACCTGGAATTGCGGCAGGGCGGCGCGGCTTTTGGCCCCGGGGGCGCTCACAGCGGCACTGCCGGCGGCTTACGGAAGCGGGGCAGGGAAGAGTCGCGCCGCAACTCCCGCGACAATTCCAGCGCGTCCTCGCGGTTGCCGTTTGCCGCCGGGTAATAATTTTCCCGCAGGCGCACCGCGCGGAACCCGGCGCTGCGGTACAGGCCGAGGGCGGCCGTGTTCGAGAGCCGGGTCTCGAGAATAATCCGGCAGGCGCGCCGGCTGGCGGCGACGGACAGCAGGTTCAGCAGCATGGTGCGCCCCAGGCCGCCGCGCCGCACCGCGAGGCGGATGCACAGATTCAAGACATGCGCCTCGTTGCCCGTTACCGCCATGATGCCGTAGCCGTCCAGCTGCCCCCGGCATTCCATGAGCCAGCAACAGTATCCCGCCTGCAGGCAGGAGAGGAAGTTTTTCCGCGTCCACGGGAAGCGGTAGGAGTCCCGCTCGATTTCCAGCACTCGTTCCAGGTCGTCCTCGGTCATGAGGCGGAAACGGTGAACGAGGGCCTCGGCGATCGCGCTCATATCGCGCTCATGGGTTGCGTTCAAACCTCCTTGCAGATCTGCACCGCGAACAGCAGGTCCTGCCATGCCTTGCGCTTTTCGTGCGGGGCGCGCAACAGATAGGCGGGATGGTAAGTCACTACCACGGGGATCCCAAGCCCGGGCAACTCGTGCCGCTGGCCGCGCAGGCGCCCGATGGGCGTATCGCTTTGCAACAGCGCCTGCGCGGCCACCCGGCCCATCGCCAGCACGATGCGCGGGGCGACCAGGCGGATCTGACGCTCCAGGTACGGCATGCACTGCGCCTTTTCCTCCGGGCGCGGGTCGCGGTTTCGGGGCGGCCTGCACTTGAGGATGTTGGCGATATAGACCTCCTCGCGGCGCAGATCTATGGCCGCCAGCATGGCGTTCAGCAGCTTCCCGGCGCGGCCGACGAAAGGCTCGCCCTGGCGGTCCTCCTCGGCCCCGGGCGCCTCGCCGACGACCAACCAGTCGGCGGCGGCGGCGCCGACGCCGAACACGGTCTGCGTCCGCCCTTCGTGCAGCGGGCAGCGGCGGCACTGCGCCACCTCCTTGCCCAGGGCGGCCAGCGCGGCGGCCGCCTTCGCATTAGTCGCGGCCCCCGTCGCAGGTCTTGTCGCGGGCCTTGCCTCTGTCGCCGGCGCGGCGGCGGCCGCTTCCCCTGGCCCCGCCGCCGCCCCGCGTCCGCCGTCCCGGCGCAAGCGCCATACCCGGATGCCCATCTCCGCCAGGCACCGCTTCTGCATCGCCGACAGGTTCATACCGATGCTGCCGCCTGCGGGTGGATGCGGATGGCGCCGTCCAGGATCTTGTTCAAGGCGTTGATGTACGCCTTGGCGGAGGCGACCACGATGTCCGTATCCGCCCCATGGCCGTTCACGATCCGCCCGTCTTTGGAGAGCCGGACGGTTACCTCGCCCTGCGCGTCGGTGCCGGTGGTGATGTTGTTGACCGAGTACAGCTGCAGGTCGCAGCCCGACTCGACGATGCCCTCCACCGCCTTCAAAGTGGCGTCCACCGCGCCGCTGCCCCGCGCCGTCATCTTGCGCTCCGTTCCGTCCACGCGCAGGGTCACCGACGCTGTCGGCGTCTCGCCGATCTCCAGTTGCGCGCGCAGCTGCAACAGCCGGATGCGCTCCATCGAAGTCCTTTGGATCGCATCCGATACCAGCGCCTGCAAGTCCTCGTCGTAGATCTCGTGCTTGCGGTCGGCGAGCTGCTTGAAGCGGGTAAAGACCGTGTTCAAGTCCTCTTCGGAGTCCAGGTCCAGCCCCAATTCCACCAGCCGGGCGCGGAGCGCGTTTCTGCCGGAATGCTTCCCCAGCACGATGCGGCTGGTGCCGAAGCCCACGTCCTCCGGGCGGAGGATCTCGTAAGTGCCGCGGTGCTTGAGTACGCCGTCCTGATGGATGCCCGCCTCGTGGGCGAAGGCATTCGCCCCCACGATCGCCTTGTTGGGCTGCACCGGGAAGCCGGTTACGTTGGACACCAGCCGCGAGCAATGGACGATCTGCGTGGCGTCTATGCCGCTGTCGCAGGCGAACACGTCGCGCCGGGTGCGCACCGTCATGACCACTTCTTCCAGCGCCGCGTTGCCCGCTCGTTCGCCCAGGCCGTTGACGGTGCACTCTACCTGGCGCGCGCCGTGCAGCACGGCGGCGAGGGAGTTGGCCACGGCCAGCCCCAGGTCGTTGTGGCAATGCACCGAGAACACCGCCTGGTCGGCGTTCGGGACCCGTTCCCGCAGCTTCCCGATCAGCGCCCCGAACTGGTGCGGCAGGTTGTAGCCCACCGTGTCCGGGATGTTGACGGTGCGGGCGCCGGCAGCGATGACCGCCTCCACCACTTGGCACAGAAAATCGAAGTCGGAGCGCCCGGCATCCTCGGGGGAGAACTCCACGTCGTCGGTGTGCTGCCGGGCCAGCCGCACGGCTTGCACGGCCCGCTCCAACACCTGCTCCGGCGTCATCTGCAGTTTGACCCGCATGTGCAGGGGAGAGGTGGCGATGAAGGTATGGATGCGCGAACGGGCGGCCCCTTGCAGCGTTTCCGCCGCCACTTCCAGGTCTTTTTCCACCGCCCTGGCCAGGGCGCAGACCGTGCTGTTTTTCACGCTCCCGGCGATGGCCCGCACCGCCTCGGCATCGCCGGGGCTGGCCACGGGAAACCCCGCCTCGATCACGTCCACCCGCATATGCTCCAGCGCCTTGGCGATCTGCAACTTCTCCTCGCGGGTCATGGAGGCGCCCGGGCTCTGCTCTCCGTCCCGCAGCGTAGTGTCGAATACGATCAGTCTGTCCTCGTTCAAGTTCCTTCTCCCAACTTCGTTCTCCGGAGACTCGTTTTCCGGAGAGCGTCCGGGGCCTTCGCCCCGGGGCGATAGTTTACTGCCCCGCCCGGCGCCCGGCGCGCGCGGGCGCCCTCAAGCCATTCCGGGGGCCATGCCCGGCGGGGTGCGTAAAGATTATGTGTGGAATCGGGTTGCCCTGTCAGGGCAACAGCAGGGGCGGGAACGGCCAGACCTGGACGCGGTCTGCCGTCCGCAACGACAACAAAAGACATGCGCGAGTAGCGTACATACCCTCTACTATACCCACTCCCCGCGCCCAACGCAACGATTCCCGGCAGCGGTCGCGCCGACGCGAGACCGGCCGGTTCCCATCGGTCGCGGGCTGTGCTACATAAGCCGGAGCCGGCCATGGCATCCCTTCGCGCGAAAGCCCCGAACCTGGCGCAGGCCAGGCGGCTGCAACGGGAGTTGCGCGCCGCGGTCCGCACCGACGACGACTTCGGCCCGGTGCGCGCCGTGGCCGGGACCGACGTGGGCTTCGCCGACGGCGGCAGCACCGCCCGCGGCGCCGTCGTGTTGCTGTCTTTCCCCGGGCTCGAGATCCTGGAGCGGGCTCTGGTCGCGCGCCCGGTGGATTTCCCCTACATCCCGGGCTACCTCTCCTTCCGCGAGTTGCCGGTGCTGCTGGACGCCCTGGCCCGGCTGCGCCGCGCCCCGGACCTGGTGCTCTGCGACGGCCAGGGCCTCGCCCATCCGCGGCGCTTCGGCATCGCCTGCCACCTCGGCGTCGCTACCGGCCTGCCGAGCGTCGGCGTCGCCAAATCCCGGCTGGTCGGCAGTTACCGCGAACCGGCCAGGGCCAAAGGCAGCGCCAGCCCGTTGCTGCACGACGGCGAACGCATCGGCACCGTGTTGCGCAGCCGCGCCGGCGTCAGCCCCCTGTTCGTATCCGGCGGTCACCGGGTGTCGCTGGCCGCCGCCGAGCGCTACACCCTGGCCTGCTGTACCCGCTACCGCCTCCCGGAGACCACCCGCGCCGCCCACCGGCTGGCCTCCGGCTGGCGCCGCCCCGGGCATGGCGCCTCGTAGCGCCCCGTAGTGCCCTGAACGCCCGCTCAGCCGCGCAGCAGCCGGAACTGCTCGAACAGTACCAGCGCGCCCCAGACCAGCGCCGCGATCATGATTGCCGAGCCCACCCAATGGGCCGCCAGGGCAATTTCGCGACAGTGAAACAGCAAGCCCGTTTCCGTCAGCAGGTACTCCCAGTCGTGGGCCCCGTAGGGCGAGGTATGGCCGTAGTTGCCGCCCAGCAGGGGCAGGTCGCCGTGGATGGCGTCGTTGATGTACGGGGTCATGTCCACGAAGCTTTGGCCGAGCCACCAGCCGCACATGGCCGCGCCGAAGGTATTGCTGTGCTTCAGCAGAAACACGCCCAGGCAGATCGCCGGCATGAGCAATTGGCCCAGGCTGCCGCCCGCCGAGGCGATGAAATCGTTGCCCAGTATGGCGAAAATGGTGTGGCCCGCCTCGTGAAAGGGCAGGTGCACAAGGTGCATGAAAAGCTCGGTTCCCGTCCTGTCCTCAATGGGCGTGGCCATCATGCGCAGCCCCTCGAAGGCCAGGAACGCGAGCAGCGCCGCCCGGCAGAAAACGAAGCCGGCGATTTGCTGTCCGCTGCCGGGGAACAGAAGGATATCCTTTATGCCGGCCGTCGCGTTTTCGTCGAACTCGACCGGTTCTTCGCTCTCTATGCTGGCCTTTTTCTGGGCGCGGCGCTTCTGGTAGTACTCGTGAAATTTGATGCCGCACTGTTGGCAGGTCGGCCTGTAGCCGATCCGCTCGAACTGGCATCGGGGGCATTGCATGAGGATTGCGCGTCGCGTTTCGTCGTCGGGATGCAGGCGCTAGTGTACATAGCCGCCGCCGTCCGGCCAAGGCCGTGTATGGGGCTTTCAGTGTCCGGGCGGGGTCTCTCTACGTGTACATCCGCGGGGGCATCTGTACAGGCATCTAAGGGGGTTGAAAAAGGGGGGGGTTGACAAGCGGGGAGTACTGCCTTCTAATGGCAGGCATGGGCTGAGAGGTTGTTGCTTTGTTCTCGCTTAGGAGGTCATGCGAGGAGGTCATGATGAGACATCGCTTCTACACCTTTGACACTTTGAATACCTTTGCATGCGCCCGGCGGGCTCCCGTCGGCGAGGCGCATTCCCCTTCTTTGGTCTTAAGTCGTTGTCAGGCGCCGGTTTTGCGCGTTGCCGCAACGGCTTTGCTGTTTGTCGCCGGCGCGGCGAATGCCTATAAGGAAGTGGATGTGGCGGGAGGCGGCTCGATTCAGGGCAAGGTCGTGTTTAACGGCACGGTTCCGATGAAGACGATCATCCCGACCAAGGATGCCGAGATCTGCGGCGCGAAGCGCAAGGAACCGCAGATTCTGGTCACCGAAGACAAGAGCGTGCGGCAGGCCGTGGTTTATCTCAAGGGCGTCAAGGAGGGGAAAGCCTGGGGCGATGCCACCGCCAAGCCGGTGTTGGATCAGAAGGCTTGCCGCTTCGAGCCGAAGGTCCAGATTATGCCGCGGGGCGATATTGATATCGTCAACTCGGACCCGGTGTTGCACAACACGCATGGCTACTATGGCCGGCGCACGGCGTTTAACCTGGCCTTGCCGAACGAAGGTCAAACCATCACCAGACAGCTGAAAAAGCCCGGCATCGTCAAGGTGGATTGCGATGCCCACGGCTGGATGCTGGCCCATATTTACGTCGCCGACAATCCCTATTACGCCCTCAGCGGCGAGGACGGCACGTTCAATATCACCGATGTTCCGCCGGGCGACTATACCCTGGTCGTCTGGCAACGTTTGACGGGAGCGACCGAGACCGCCGTGAAGGTGGAAGCCGAGCAAGCGGCCGAGGTCGTCGTGGAGTTGAAGAAGTAAGCGGCAGGCCTCCTCTTGGAGGTCATGCGGAAAGAATAGTTAGGAGGTATTTCGTCATGAGCGAGTTGGATGATGTTCGTCGCACGATGCATCGGGAGTTGAACGCTCCAGGCAAGCGCCCCGATGCAACCACCCGGATTACCCGCCGGACTTTTCTGCGAAGGTCTATAGTCGGCGGCACTGCCGTGGGCGCCGCGGCCTACGGCTGGTTCCCGCTGATCAACACGATAGATGTCGCTTCGGCGGCGGTGTCCGAGCCGTTTCGCTTCGCCTGGATCTCCGATACCCATCTTTATCCGGCCGATGTGAACACGCGGTTCGTTGACAAAACGAAGCGCGCGATCGAAGAGGTGCAGGCCATGAATCCGCCGGTGGATTTCATGATCTTCGGCGGCGATCTGGCGCAACGCGGCGACCCGGTGGAGTTGGAACTGGGCAAGCAGCTGCTGAAGGAGTTGAAGGTCGAGCAGCTGTTCATTCCCGGCGAGCATGACTGGTACCTGGACCTGGGCAAGAAGTGGGAGAAGGATTTCGGCAAGTCGCCCTGGAAGAAGGACCACAAGGGCGTGCGCCTGATCGGTCTCAACACCGTCGGCCAGGCGCCGGATTACTGGTCGGTCAAGAAGATGAGCCCGAAGGAGCGCATGGCTCACATGGAGGTGCTGGACGGTACCGTGGCCGGCCCCTGGTCCGGACTGGGACCCAAGCAGTTGCAGTGGTTGCAGAAAGCCGTCTCCGACTGGCCGAAGGGCGATCCGATGATCCTGTTCACCCATAATCCGCTCTACGAGTACTATCCGCCGTGGAACTTCTGGGTGCGGGACTGGCGCGAGGTGCACGAGATCCTCGACGGCTACACCAACGTTACCAATATCCACGGTCACGTTCACCAGGTGCTGTACAACGAGATCGGCAGCATGCGCTCGATCGGCATGTTGGCGACCTCCTGGCCGTGGCCTTACGCGCCGGAGGGCGTGCCCGCGCTGACCAAGCCCATGCTCCGGGTCGATCCCGGCGATCACTTCGACGGCGTCGGCTGGTCTCTGATCGGCATGGATACCAACGGCAAGGCGGCCAACACCTACAAGATGTGGCGCAAGGCGGAGCATATCTTTGCCGAGGCGACGGCCGATTCCGGAACCGGCGACAATGACAATCAGATCTTGAGTCGGCGCATCGCTGACAAGATGTGGCCTTACAAGTAAGGAGGGGCGAGCGATGAAAAGCAAACACAAATCTTACTTGCTTTCGGTTCTGAGCGGTGCGCTGGCATTGGGTCTGGTCATGAGCGCCAATGTCGTGATGGCTCACAAGGAAAAGCACACGACCGAGCAGTTGCAGGCTTTTGAAGAGGAGTTCATGGCGCAAGTGCGGCTCGGCGATCTGCTCTGGCACGGCGACGCGGCTTCCCAGAAGGAGTTGGGGGTCAACCTGTCCAACTCGGGGGCGGCCTGTGCGATGTGCCACCCGGATACTGCCGATGCGCATCCGCAGGGCTATCCGAAGTTTCAGGAGCAGATGGGCGAGTTCGCGACGTTCCGCGACATGGTCAACTGGTGCATCGAAAAGCCTCAAGAGGGCGAGAAGATCGATCCGGACGGCCCGGCCATGAAGGCGTTGGAAGCCTACGCCTATTGGGCCAACCGCGGCTCCAAGCTCGAACCGGGGCGGCACTGAGGGGGTGTCGCTGACTCTGCCGGGCGGGCGCTTCTTTTGAAGGGGGCGCTCGCTCTGTAGGGAGCGGACGACAGGTAAGAACTCTGGGGGGGCATCTTCGGAAGCCCTCCGTGTTCGGCGGTCTGTCGGCCCGGTCGGTTGAGAAGATGGTTCCAGGCGTCGTGAGGCGGCGCAGGAAGTCTTCAGCGATGCGAACGACGATAAGCAAGAACGAGGCAGGCATGGGGAGATGGCAAGCACAGCAGAAAGCATAGCGGGCGGTAGCGGCAGCAGCATCAACTACGATGAGATCACCGACTACAAGCTAATTCGGCAGTGGCTGTTATGGGGCGTCGTCTGGCTGATGTTCGCCCCTTCGGTCGGGATCACCATCTCGACCATGTTCAATTTCCCGGAATACCTGGGCCAGAATGAATACCTCACTTTTGGCCGCTTGCGCCCCATGCATGTCAACGGGGTGATATTCGGGGCATTCTCGACCTTGTTCGTGGGCCTGGTGTTCTACCTGTTGCCGCGCCTGACCGGCACCGCGGTTTACAAGGCGCACTGGGGTTACCCGCTGTTGTGGCTGTGGAACGCCGCGCTGGTGGTCGGCATGATCTCGCTTCTGCTGGGATACAACCAGGGCCTGGAGGCTGGCGAGTTGCCGTTGATCCCGGACATCATGTTCTTCACGGCGGTCGCGATCATGACCTTCCAGGTCATCATGACGGTCGCCAAGCGGGTGATCCGGCCGATGTACGTCGCGCTGTGGTACCTGGTGGCGGCGCTGGTCTGGACCGTCGCCAACTTGCTGCTCGGCTTCGTGATCCCCTATGCCATTCCCGGCATTAACAACGCCGCCTTTCACGGGCTGTTTCTGCACTACATCGTCGGGCTGTGGATTACGCCGGCCGGTTACGTGCTGATCTATTATTTCCTGCCGGCCAGCGTCAAGAATCCCGTTTACAGCCATAAGCTGTCCATGATCGGGTTCTGGTCGCTGGCGGTGTTCTATCCCTTCGTTGGGTTGCACCATTACCTGTACAGCCCCTTCGCCGACTGGGCCGAGACCCTGGCGATCATCACTTCGATGCTGTTGATTATCCCGGTGTGGACGGTTTTGCAGAATTTCTTCGGCACGATGATCGGGCGCTGGAACAATTTCGGTCAGAATCTGTGCGCCAAATTTATGATCATGGGTTCGATCATGTACCTGTTGGGGTGTTTCCAGGGTTCGACCGAGGCCCTGCGTTCGATCCAGGAGCCGACTCACTTTACCGATTTCGTGATCAGTCACTCGCATCTTACCGTCTTCGGCACCTTTGTGGTCTGGGCCATTGGCGGACTGGTGTACGTCTGGCCGCGCCTGTGCGGCAGGCCGCTGTGGTCGTTCAACCTGGCCAACTGGTCCTTCTGGCTGATCACCTGCGGCATTTCCCTGATGGGTATCGGGCTGTCGGCGCAGGGGATAGAGCAGGGCTACATGCTGATGGCCGGCGCGGAGTGGGTGGATACGGTGGTCGCGATGAAGCCCTACTGGCTGGTGCGCACGATCGCGGGCGCCCTGATGGATATCGGCATCTCGTTGCTGGCCTATAACTTGATGCGCACGGCGCTGTCGGCGGCGCCCAGTACTCGCGCCGAGCCGGCGGCCGGGGTTGCCGCGCCGGCCCAAGGTTCCGCGTAATGAGCAGTACGCGCATCATCTCTCTGGGCGCGGGGGTGGCCTGTATTTCGGCGGCTACTTTGGTGCAGGGGATATTGCCGGCCGTGGTGCCGCAGTCCTGGGATACCAAGGTGACTCGGGTGGTGCGCACGGACATCGGCGAACTCAAGTGGATGGTCAGCGACGCCACCGATTACACGCCGGAACAGGCCGACGGTCGCAAGACTTACATCGCCGAGGGTTGCTGGTACTGCCATTCCCAGTTCGTGCGTCCGATAGCGGGAGAGAGTCGGCGCTGGGGGCCCGTTGCCCAGGCTGGCGAATACGCCTTTGACCTGCCGCATATGTTCTCGACCCGGCGTATCGGCCCGGACTTGTCTCGGGTTGGCCTGAAGTACGGCGATGACTGGCACCTGGCCCATTTTTGGGACCCGCGCATGGTGGTGGCGGACTCGATCATGCCGCGATTTACTCAGTTTTTCGAAGGCCCTTACGGCCCGGCCCGGGTCGTTGAAGACGGCGAAGGCAACAGGACCGTGGAACAGACTTCGGAAACCGAAAAGCTGTTCGACTTCTCTTCCTCGCAGCAGATCCTGCTGACCCCGAACCCGGAGGGGCTCGTCTTCGTCCGGGAGCGGGGCAAGTACCCGGTCCTGCATACGCCTAATGACGAATACGACGGCAAGACGGTGGAATTGGTCGCCAGTACCGAGCGGTTGGACAATCTGATCGCCTACCTGCAGAAGCTGGGCACCAACCGGGGCAAGTGGCGCGAGTTGTTTTTCCCGCATCGGCTGGAAATCAACGAGATGACGATTCCGCAATCGCAGGAGTTGATTGACCACGGCCAGGAGGTGTACCGGCGCCGTTGCGAAGGTTGTCACAGCGCCTCCGGCGACGGCAACGGCCTGGCGGCAACCTTCCTCGAGGTGCGTCCGCGCAATTTTCAGTACGGCCTGTTCAAGTTCCGCGTCACCCCGACCGGTTCTTTGCCCACTGACGGCGATTTGATGCGAACCCTGAACCGCGGCGTGCGCGGCACGGCGATGCCGTCATTCCACATGCTGTCCAACAAGGATCGCATGGCGGCGATTCAGTACATCAAGTACAAGCTGTCCGTGGACCGTAGCGATCCCGACAATCTCTACGCCTACTTTGCGGAAGAACGGCCGGAGCAGCCCTTTTACCTGGGGCATCCGCCGGACGCCTCGGCCGAGATCGTGGCGCAGGGCAAGGAGGCTTGGCAAAACGCCAAGTGTTGGGAATGCCACGGCGACACGGGCAAGGGCGACGGCGAGAAGGCGGACCAGATGGAAGACGACTTCGGCTTTTGGATCCCGCCGGCCAACCTGACCAAGGGATTGTTCAAGTCCGGCGCCGGCGTCAAGGACATCTACCGCACCATCACCACCGGCATTAACGGTACGCCCATGCCTTCCTATGCCGATTCCATCTCCGAAGAGGAGCGTTGGGCGTTGTCCTATTACGTGCTTACGCTGTCGTCGTTCAAAGATCCCCTGACCGGAGAATCGTTGCAGATCGCGGACCCCGACCGTCAGGCGCTGAACGATCCCGAGCTGACCGCCCCGGAATCCAGCATGGCCTATCAGACCACCGTGCGCTTTAAGGATGGCCAAGCCGTGACCGGCGGCGTAGCCGCGGACAAGACCCGCTACGCCGGCGAAGCCTGGGCCAACAAAAAGGGTTTTGAGTTCATTGAGCCCAAAGGCAAGGCGGCAAAATTGCAGGATCGGGTAAAATAGGCCCATGCTCGGACTGACCGCATGGCAATTCCTGGTTGCTTTTTTCATGAGCCTGGGGGCTGTGTTTATCTTCATCTGGGCGGTGATGTCGGGTCAGTTCAACAATATCGAAGATATCAAACATCAGGTACTGGAAGCGGAAGCGGAAAACGACGATCATGAATGAGCAAATAGACACTCGGGACGAGTGGGCCGAAAAGCCCCCTGGCAACCTGTCCGGCAATTCCCACGAAGACGCACTGGAAAAGACGGGCACTGTGGCTGCTCGCCATGGCAAGATCAACGGCTGGCTGTGGGTCGTGCATGTGATCATGCTGGTCTGGGCGGCGTACTACGCCATTGAGTACTGGGCATTGCCTGGCCACAACGAGTTGGGGCCGGGTCTGGGCGATTATTGAGCGTCCATTCTAGGAGGAACGACTAATGTGGGGTTTCAAAGTGGTCATGGGATTGGCCATCGTAAATCTGGTTTTTTTGTTCTCCGAGGTCGCTTTCAACGTTCTCGGCGTGATGTTTGGTCTCAACTAGGGGAGGACCGATGCCATCGGTAGCGCTTATCAGCTTGATCGTTTCCTTGGCCATGTTCGTGGGTTTCGGGCTGTGGATGATCTGGCTGCATTTTCGGTAGGCGTGGCCTTACCCAAGGTCTTACCCCATAGGTGTGGCCTTACCTGTTGATCGGTCTTGCCGGCTTTGCCGGCAGTTTTCACTGTCTGGGGATGTGTAGTGGCTTTGCCTGCGCACTGGGCCGGGATCGACGCGGGCATGCCGCCACCCTTGGGCGCCACCTGATCTATAACGCCGGCAGGGTCTGCAGCTACTGTTTCCTCGGCGCCCTGGCCGGTTCCCTGGGCGCTGCCCTGATCCTGCATGCGGCCGACAACCCGGTGATAACCGCTCAGCGCCTGCTGGCGTTGATCTCCGGCGCGCTGATGATCTTTATCGGTTTGCAACACTTGGGGTATCTCAAGCGCAAACCCGCCGGCCTGCCCGGTCTGGGCGGCCAGTTTTTCGCGCAGGCCCTGCGCGAGGTGCTGAAAGCGCCCGGTCCTGCCGCGCCGTTGGCATTTGGAGTATTCAACGGCTTTTTGCCTTGCCCCCTGGTGTATGCCTTTGCCGCCCAGGCGGCGGCCAGCGGCGGCCCCTTGCCCGGTCTGCTGATCATGGCTGCCTTCGGGTTGGGCACCTTTCCCGCCATGCTGCTGGCCGGCGGCGCCGGCGCCGCCCGGCTGGGTTTTAACTGGCGCTTGCGGGGCGTGCGCATCGCCGGTCTGTTCATCGTCGTCTTCGGCTTGATCACGCTGGTGCGCGGCGCCGTGCCGGGCGGCGGGCACAGTCACTCCGTCTCGGCTCCGGAGCTGACCTGGCACGCAAGTCCAGCTGCCCATGGGGTGTAGCCACTGCCACCTGCCGGTGCGCAGGGACGGCCAGCAACGGGAGATTGACGGCGAAACCTACCGATTCTGCTGCTATGGCTGTTGCCTGGCCTTCCAGGTCGGTCGCGGCCAGGGGGAGGAATCCGAGGCCGCCTGGTTGCTGGTGCGACTTGGGGTGGGAGCGTTCCTGGCCATGTTCATTATGCTGTTCAGCCTGCTGCTGTACTCTAATACTTTCAGTCCGGAGGAGGGCCGGCTGGTGCGGATCGTTCACGTCCTGCTTTGGGCGCTGGCGACGCCGGTGTTGATCATTCTGGGCCAGCCTTTCCTGTACGGCGCCTGGCAGGCCGTGCGGCAGGGCTGCGCGAACGCCGATATTCTGGTCATTATCGGCGCGTCGTCGGCCTACGTTTATTCCGCCTGGCAGGTCGTCGCCGGCGCCGATGCGGTCTATTTCGACACCGTGAGCATGGTGCTGGTGTTATTCACCGTGGGACGCTACCTGGAGGCGGCCGGTCGCGCCCGGGCGGCGCGCAGCCTGGCCCCTATGTTGGCCCCGGAACGGGCGCGGGCGACTGTCGTCGTTGACGGCGGAGACCGGGAACAGGCGGTACGGGATATCCGGCCCGGGGCCGTGGTGCGGGTGCGTCCCGGCGAGCGGTTGCCGGTGGACGGCGTCGTGTTGGAGGGGTGCTCGCACTGTGACGAGGCAGTGCTCAGCGGTCAGCACGATCCCCGCGCCAAGCGGCCTGAGAGCCCGGTGTATGCCGGCAGCGTCAATGGCGCCGGTCAGCTGTTGGTGCGCGCCACGGCAGTCGGCGCCGACACCCGCTGGGGTCAGATCGGCCGTTACGTGAGCCAGGCATTGGACCGCAAGAGCCTGGTCGGCGAGATCGTCGATCGTGCCGCGACCGTGTTCGTGCCCCTGGTGATCCTGCTGGCCCTGGCGACCTTGTTCTATTGGCACCAGGGCAGCTTCGAGCGCGGCCTGCTGGCTGCCCTGGCGGTGCTGGTGGTGGCCTGTCCCTGCGCGTTGGGGTTGGCGGCGCCGCTGGTGACCGCGATCGGCCTGGGGCAGGCCGCGCAACGGGGCATACTGCTCCGCGGTGGCGGCGTGCTGGAGCGCCTGGCCGGCATCCAGGTGGTCGCCTTTGACAAGACCGGGACCTTGACCGGCGGCGCCGTTTGTCTGCGCCAGTGCCTGGCGGTCGGCGCTTCGCGGCAGGAGTTGCTGCGCCGCGCCGCGGGTTTGGCGCAGGGCTCGGAGCATCCGCTGGCCGCGGGTATCCGGCATGCGGCCGAAGCCATGCGGCTGCAACCGTTGCCGCACCGGGATATCCAGGCCCGGCCCGGCCAGGGTGTAGTCGGCCGTTATGAGGGCGATGCCGCGGCGATGGGGTCGGCAGCCTTGATGCAGGCGCTGGGCTGGGCTGTTCCGGCACGGCTCAGGGAGCAGGGCATGACCGCCCTGCATGCCGATACGCCGGTCTATGTCGCCTGGCAAGGCGCAGTGCGGGGCCGGTTGGGATTGACGGACACGCTTTCGGCCAGCGCCGAGCCGACGGTGGCGGCACTGGGGCGCGGCGGATTGGTCACTGGCTTGCTGAGCGGGGATACCGAAGCGGCCGTCAGGTGCGTGGCGGAAGCGGTCGGCATCGAAACCTGGCGGTGCGCGCTCTCGCCCGAAGACAAGGTCGCCGCGTTGCGGGATTGGACGCGGCGGCACGGCCCCGCCGCGATGGTCGGCGACGGCATGAACGACGGCCCTGTGCTGGCGGCGGCGAGCGTTGGCATCGCGGTGGGCGGTGCGACCGACCTGGCGCGGGAGACGGCGGAGGTCGTCTTGCCGGAAGGCGCGCTGGAGCAACTGCCCTGGCTGCTGCGGCTCGCCCGCCTGGCGCGCCGGACGATCTACGCCAACATCGCCTGGGCCCTGGGCTACAACGTCGTGGCGCTGTCCCTGGCGGCGAGCGGACTGTTGTTGCCGATCTTCGCCGCGGCCCTGATGGCGGGTTCCAGCCTCCTGGTCGTGGTCAGATCGCTGCAGCTCGGGCGCATGAGCGAAGTGCCGCCATCCGCCGCGGGTGTAGGGTACGCCGGTATATCTTCCGCATAATGCGTACGCTGAAAAGCTGCCCCGCCTTGTTGTCGGGCATTTTGTTGGCGGTCGCGTGCGCTGCTTCCAGGGCCGCCGAACCGGGCGCCATCGTGCTGGTCGGCGGTGTCCTGCGCTATGACAACCGGCTCGCCTGGCAACGCATCGTCGCGCTGGCCGGCGGTCCGGGCGCCCGGTTCGCGGTATTTCCCACTGCCACCGGCCGCCCGCGAATCTACGGCGGTTTCGCCGTGCGGGCGCTGCGTGACCACGGCGCCTCGGCGGCGTTAATCCCGATTTCGCCCAAGGCGGAGGCCATCGGGGTTGATTACCGCCGGGCCGTGCGCGACGAAACCTTGCTGGCCAGGGTCAGGAGCGCCGACGGCATTTTTTTCACTGGCGGCGCACCGCAATACATTGCCCGGACGCTCTATGAACCTGGCGGCGCGGCGACCCCCATGCTGGAGGCAATCCGTGAAGTGCATGCCGGTGGCGGCGTGATCGCCGGCGCCAACGTCGGCCGGTTTGTCCTTGCCACCGGCATCGGTGCCGCCACGGCGTTGCGCGACGGGCTGTCGGACCAGGCGCTGCACCCCGGTCTTGGCTTGCTGCCCGGACACTGGTTTATTGACCAGCATTACTTCACGCATGGACGATTCGCCGCGAGCCTGGAGGCCATGCGCAAGCTGGCGATAAAACGGGGTATCGGCGTAGGCGCCAACACCGCGCTGGTTATCACGGGCGGCAGGCGGGCCGAGGTGATCAGCGCCGGCCGCGCGATGCTCGTTGACCTCTCCCGGGCGCGGTTCCATGACAGCGGCCAGCCTTTCAGCCTCAGGAAAGGCCGGCTCAGTTACCTGGCCAAGGGCGACAGCTTCGATCTGCACACCTTGCGGGTCAATCCGTACGATTCCCAGGCGGAAGGCTTTGCCGTCGCTTCCGCCGCCGCCGACCGCTCGTCTTCGTCTGTGCAGCCCTCGTCCGTCGTTGATGTCTTCGCCCCCGCGGCGCTGAACGGACTTATCTTCAGTGTCGTCGCGGGCGAGCGGCGGCAGGGTGTGGGGCTGGCTTTCGCCGGGAGTCCTGTCGCATTCCGATTTCTGTTTTATGCCGGACGGGACAGTTTCGCCTGGGTCAGCGGCGCCAACGATTACACGGCAACCAACGTTTATCTGGACGTGACGCCGCTCGACGGGCCGGCGGTCGGGCAGTAGCGGAAATCCCGTCCAAGTATCTTCCGGGCCGCTTCCGGGCCGTTTCAGGACCGTTTCAGGGCACGACCCG
>JAPPQA010000013.1 GCA_028817255.1 Gammaproteobacteria bacterium
TCGATGAGTTCGTCCAGTGCGGGCGCGCGTGTCGCTTCCTGCAAAATCAGGTAGTCGCCGTCTGTAATTTTTTCGATCCGAGGCGTGGTTTTTTCGCGATAGACGCAGATTCGCTGCGGTTGCGGCGGCTGCTCGAATTCGGCGGGCGGCTTGGCGTGTTGGTGCGCCCGCCAGATTTCATAGACGGGGAAGTCGGAGCTCAGCAACGCGACGGTGTGGTTTAAAGACAGTCTCGGTTGCCGCTCCCTTTCGCCGCAGCTTTCTTTTAGCAGGGCATAGTCGGTGCGCGCATCGTCTTCCCGGTAGTAGCAGCGGTGGTGCAGGTATTCGAGACGGGCCAGGTCGGGCAGGTAGGCGAAGTCTTGCAGCTCTTCGCGGGCCTGTGCCAGTTCGCTTATAAAAGTGGACATTTCCGCGCCGTAGCGGTTGAGGTCGGGGTGCCTTGACGGATGCGCCCGGATAAATGCCTTTGCCAGTTGGCGAAAATACCGCCCGCCGAGAATCCGTACGCAAACGGGATAACACTGTTCCAGCGCCTGAATGCGCGCGTTGTCCGCGTTGTTGCGGTAAATCGAGATCTGCGTCGGCGGCGGCAGCTGGGGCAGCGTGCGGATGTGCGGTCGCAACGCGGAATCGTCGTGCTTCAATGCCCGCAAAAAGCGCTCTTGCAGGGCTTTGACCGACGGAGGGTTCCCGTCCCGGCGTTGCCGGCGCGCGGGCGCCATCTCCGGGCCGGCGGCGCCGAAGGCTTGCGGTTTTGCCCGCGGTTTCGCCTTGTGCCCCGCCGTTGCGCCCGGGTTTGCGCCCGAAGGCGCCTCCCGCGCCTGCTGCGGATACCTGGCCTCGGCCTTGCGCGCTTCCTCCAGCAGCCGGTCCAGGCCGGGGATATCGAAGTCCCATTCGATCAACGTGGGAATCCGCGGATTCGCGGCTATAAAGGATTCGTAAAGCTGCCACACATTTTCCGAAACCGGGTGATTGTGCGCGTCAATCACAAAGCCTTCTTTTTGCTCGAAACCCGCCAGGTGAATCTCCCGGATGCGCCCGATGTCAACGGCGTCCAGAAACTCCTGCGCCGGGGTTCCCAGGTTCACCTGGTTTACGTAGAGGTTGTTGATGTCCAGCAGCAGGAAACAGTCGGCCCGTTCGCAAACGGCGTTGACGAATTCCGCCTCGCTCATCGTCGAGTGCCGGAAATCCAGGTAGCAGGAAACGTTCTCGATCAGGATACGCCGCCCCAGCCGCTCCTGTATGCGGGCAATGCGGTCGGCGGCGTGCCGCACCGCCTCCTCGGTGTAAGGCAGCGGCAACAAGTCGTTTTGGTATTCGCCCTGCGCGGACACGAAACACAGGTGGTCGGAAACCCATGCCGGCTGGTAACGGTCGGCCAGCGCCTTGATCGCGTCCAGGTATTCCAGGTTCAGCGCGTCGCCGGAACCGATGGACATGCCCACGCAGTGAAAGGTGCATGGGTGGTTCGCGCGCAGCCTTTCCAGGTCGCGGCGGCAGCGGCCGCCCTGCGCGAGGTAATTGTCGGCCAGGATTTCCAGCCAGCGAATGCCGAGGCCGCCGGCCAGGATTCGCTCTACGTGCGGCGAACGCAGGCCGATGCCGACGCCGCCTATTCCTGTGTCCGGGGCGGCGTCCGGGGTTTTTGCCGATGCCCGCATTGTCTTACGGGCCGTGCCCCTCCCGCAGCGGGGGGAGGGGCACGGCGCTTACGGTGGTGGCGCGAATTACTTCTTTGCGGGCTTGGTCGCCGCGACCACTCCCCCGGTAAGCTTGGCGCAAGTGCCCTGGGGCACATAGACCCACTCGTTCGGGTCGTCGTCTGCGGTCGCTTGCCCGGCGCACTGGTGTTTGCCGTCCAGCGAGCCGCAGTCGTTCATGCCTTTCTTGGCGATACCGGCGCATTTTTCCCAGGTTGCGGGCGCGTCAGGCACCGCCGCCCCCGCCTGGGCGGCGAAAGCTGTAGCGCCCGCGGCCAGGATGCCGGCCAGGGTGGAATGGAACAATTTTTGTTGAGCCATGATTTTCCTCCTTA
>JAPPQA010000014.1 GCA_028817255.1 Gammaproteobacteria bacterium
AGTCAATCTCCGGCTCGCCTTCCCAGACATCGAGCACCGCCGTCAGCCGGCCGGCGCGCAGGCGCTCCGCCAATGCCGCCTCGTCCGCCACGCCGCCGCGCGCCGTGTTGATCAGCACCGCTCCCGGCTTCATGCGGCGCAGGCGCGCCGCATCCAGCAACTTCCAGGTGGGATGGGGGCCGGAGCGGGTCAGCGGCACGTGCAGGGAGACGATATCCGCTTCCAGGACTTCGTCCAGCGACAAGTAATCGCCCCCGAAGCGCTCTTGCAGCGGCGGGTCGTTGCGCAGGCACCGGACGCCGACGGCCTCCAACAAGCCGGCGAGGCAGGAGCCGACCCGGCCGCAGCCCACCAAGGCCGCGGTCGCGCCGCGCAACGGCGTCCCCTGCCGCAGGGAAAGGAGACTCAGGGCGCTCAGCACGTACTCGGCTACGGGACGGGCATTGCAGCCGCGGGCGCTGAACCAGGAGATGCCGGCAGCCTCCAGACCGGCGGTGTCCAGGTGATCGACGCCGCTGGTGGCGGTGCCGACCAGGCGCACCCGGCTGCCCTCCAGCAAGCCGGGGCCGACCCGGGTGACGGAGCGCACCAGCAACAGTTCGCAGTGCCGCAATTGCCGCGGCTCGGGCCGCGGCGGCTCGAACAGGCGCACTTCCCCCAGGCGCCCGAAAACCTCCGCCACCCGCGGGATGCCCCGGTCCGCCAGGATCTTCAAGGGGCGCCCTCCTTCTCCGCCGGCACCAGGTCCTGGCGGCTCACGCCCAGGGCCAGCGTGACGGCGCTGGCGACGTATATGGAAGAGTAGGTGCCTATCAGAACGCCGACGATCAGGGCGACGGAGAAGGCCCGGATGATCTCCCCGCCCAACAGGAACAGGGCGAACAACACCAGCAGGGTGGTCAGCGAAGTGACCAGCGTGCGCCGCAGAGTCTGGTTCAGGGAGGTGTTGATCACCTCGACGGGCGTCGCCTTGATCATGTGGCGGAACCGTTCCCGCAACCGGTCGAAGATGACGATAGTGTCGTTCAGGGAATAGCCCACTACGGCCAGCAGCGCCGCCAGTACGCTGAGGTCGAAGTCCATGCGGGTGAAGGAAAAGAAGCCCAGCACGATGAGGACATCGTGCACCAGCGCCGCGATCGCGCCCAGCGAGAACCGAAATTGAAAGCGCAGGGAGACGTACACCAGGATCCCCCCCAGGGCGTACAGCACGGCCAAGGCGCCGGCGCGGGTAAGCTCCTCGCCCACCTGCGGCCCGACGAATTCGACGCGGCGCATTTCGATCTCGCGGCCGCCGGCGCGCAACACGGTCAGCAGGCGCTCGCTCAGCAGGGCCTTGTCGCCGCCCGGCCCGGCATTGGGGGGCACGCGGATCAGCAACTCGCGGGGCGTGCCAAAGGGCTGCACGGCGGCGCCCCGGAATTCCGACCCGTCCAACACTTCGCGCACCACCCCGGGCGATACCGGCTCGAGGTAGCGCACCTCCACCAGCGTCCCGCCGGTAAAGTCTATGCCGAGGTTGAGCCCGTTCACGGCCAGCGAGCCGATAGCGGCGACCAGCAGAACGAACGAGCAGACGGCGGACCAGAGGCGGTAGCGCATAAAGTCTATGCGCCGCCATGGCCCGCCCGGGGCAACGGCCCGGCCATTGCCGGCATTGCCGCCCCCTTTGCCTGCCGTCAGTTCCCGCATCGCACCGTCCCGGTTCAAATTGACAGCCGCCGCAGCTGCTGGCGGCGCCCGTACCAGAGGTTGACCACGCCGCGGCTAACCACGATGGAGGTGAACATAGAGGTCAGTATGCCCAGCGACAAGGTGACGGCGAAGCCTTTGATGGGCCCGGTGCCGAAGTTGAACAGCACCAGCGCCGCGATCAGGGTGGTGATGTTGGCGTCGGCAATGGTGGACAGCGCCTTGCCGTAGCCGGCATGAATGCTGGCCTGCGGCGAATTGCCGTTGCGCAATTCCTCGCGGATGCGCTCGAAGATCAGCACGTTGGCGTCCACCGCCATGCCCACCGTCAAGACGATGCCGGCGATGCCGGGCAGGGTGAGCGTGGCCTGCAACATGGACAGCAGGGCGACGATCAGCATCAGATTGCAAACCAGCGCGAGGTCGGCGACCAAGCCGAAGAACCGGTAATACAAGGCCATGAAGATCAGCACCAGCGTCAACCCGATCTGGATCGAGCGAAAACCCTGGTCTATGTTGTCCTGCCCCAGGCTGGGGCCTACCGTGCGTTCTTCGATGATCTGCACCGGCGCCGCCAGCGCGCCGGCGCGCAGCAGCAGGGCCAGGTTGCGGGCCTCGCGGGGCGAGTCCAGCCCCGTGATCTGGAAGCGCTTGCCCAACTGTTCGCGGATCACCGCGGCGTTGATTACCTCCTCGATCACTTCCTTGCGCCGCGTTTCCTCGCCGTCCTCGCCGCGCTCCGTCCAACTCTGGGTCTCGATGTACACCACCCCCATGCGATCCCCCACATGGTCGGCGGTCTTGCGGCTCATAAGCCGCGCGCCCTTGCCGTCCAGGGTAATGAACACCGCCGGGCTGCCGCTCACCTGGTCGAAACCCGAACTGGCCGCGATGATCCGGTCGCCGGTGATGATGATGTCCTTCTCCAGCAGGATCGGACCGCCGTCCCGGGATCGGTACAGGCGGCTGCCCACCGGCGCCCGCCCCGAGCTCTCCGCCTGCTCCGGGCTGTTCTCCTCGTCCACCAGGCGGAATTCCAGCGTCGCGGTGGCCCCCAGGATCTCCTTGGCGCGGGCCGTGTCCTGGACGCCGGGGAGTTGCACCACGATCCGATCTTCCCCCTGCTGCTGCACCACCGGTTCGGCGATGCCCAGCTCGTTCACCCGCTTGCGCAGCGTAGTGATGTTCTGTTGCAACGCAAAGCGGCGCGTTTCCTTCAAAGACTCTTCGCCTTGCCCGGCCAACAGACCTGCGTTGCCCTCCTTGTCCTCGCCCTCCTCTACTTCGAGTTCCGGAAAGTCGCGCTGGATCCGGCTCCGCGCCCGCCCCATGTCCGCGGTATCCCGCAGGCGCACGAAGACCCGATTGTCGCTGCGCAAAACGATGCCGCGGTAATGGATCCGCTCCTCGCGCATGGAGGCGCGCAGGTCGGAAATGTAGCGCTCCGCCGCCTTGCGCAGGGCCGCGTCCATATCCACCTCCATCAGGAAGTGGACGCCGCCCCGCAGATCCAGCCCCAGGAACATAGGCTCCGCGGACAGGGCCCGGAGCCATGCCGGGGCGGCGGGCGCCAGACTCAGCGCTACCACGTAATCCCGCCCCAGCACATCGCCGATCGCGTCCCGCGCCCGCCGTTGCGTCTCCTCGTCGGGGAGGCGCACCACTATCCCCGCCTGGCGCCGCTCCAGAGATTGGGGCTCGATCTCCGCTTCCTCCAGGGCCGCTTCCACCTTTAATTCCAGGATTTCCGGCTCGTCCTGCCCTCCCGTGGGGGAGATCTGCAAGGCCGGCTCCTTGCCGTACAGATTCGGCAGGCTGTAAACGACGCCGACACCCAGCGCGACGATGATGAGCAGGTACTTCCAGAAGGGATAGCGGTTCACGGGCGCCCC
>JAPPQA010000015.1 GCA_028817255.1 Gammaproteobacteria bacterium
GTGCGCGTTCCGCGCTGTATTTGCGCGGGATTCCGGCTTTCGCCGGAATGACAGAAAAAAGCGGGAATGGCGGAGGGGGCGCAGGAATGACGAGGAGAAGATGCGTATTGGGATACGTTTTAATCAGAGTATCTTAAAGATTACAGATATATATGAGACAGTTATAAATCAGGGGCGCACACGCTGAGGCAGCTGCGGATCCGCTCCTGGGCCGCGGCGGGATATAATGCAGGCAAGGCCCCGGTTCTTGGGGCCGGTCCCGGATTTTGCAGAGGCAGAGCGGATGCAGGCGCGTCTTGGCGGCAAATCGGCGGTGGTTACAGGAGCCAGTAGCGGGATCGGGCGCGCCATTGCCCGGGCCTTCGCGCGGGAAGGGGCGCGGGTGACGGTGCATTACTGTAGCCGTGGCGATGCGGCGGAAGAATTGGCGGCGGCTATTCGGGAGGATGGCGGCGAGGCGCAGGTCCTGAGGGGAGACTTGAGCGAACCGGGCGCTGGGGAGGAGTTGGTGGCGCGCGCCTGGGAGCGGTGGGGCAGGGTGGATATCTGGGTGAACAATGCCGGGGCGGACATCTTGACCGGCGCGGGTGCGGCGGCCACGCCGGGGGAGAAGTTGCACCGGTTGCTGGAGGTGGACTTATTGGGCACGGTCCGCTGTTGCTGGCTGGTGGCGCCGCGGATGCGGGAGGCTGGCGGCGGAGCAATCCTGAATATGTCCTGGGATATGGCGGCGCAGGATCTGGCGGGGCCCGTTCCGGAGATCTTTGCTGCCGTCAAGGGTGGGATTGCCTCATTCGGGCGTTGTCTGGCGCGTTCTTATGCGCCCGAGGTGCGGGTGAACGACTTGGCCCCCGGTTGGATTGAGACCGCCTTCGCCCGCGAGGGGCTGAGCAGAGAACGTTATCGGCGGGTGGCGAAGGGGATTCCCTTGCAGCGTATGGGCACTCCGGAGGAGGTGGCGGCGGCGGCCCTGTATCTCGCCTCGGACGAGGCGGCCTATGTCACGGGGCAAAGTCTGCGCGTCAACGGCGGCGCTTTTTGAAGGTTCGGCGCGTAGATCAGTTTTTGGGAGGCTCTTTGGGCGGGTCCAGGGCGGTCTCCATGGTGGTCTCGTCGGACAGGTCCAGATCCAGCCCGGCCTCTTCGCCCGGGCGCTCGGTAGGATCCTCGAGGGCGGGAGGCTCCTCGGAGGCTTTGGGGGATGCCGTCTCAGGCGCTTCCGTGGCGTCCGTAGCTTCCGTGGTTTCCGTGGCTTCCGTGGCGGCGGGCGGAATCTCGTCGGGTACGCTCGTCCTCATGAACACAGTGGCGTTGTCCTCCAATTTTCTGGGGTCGTCGAGACTGAATTGCAAATCAATGTCGCCTATCTCCATTCGGTCCCCCGGCTGCAGTTCGGCATTGGCAACCTGGTTGCCGTTGATAAATAAGCCGTTAAGCGATCCCAGATCGGCGATCTGGAATTTGCCGGCGCCGCTGTAGGAGATTTCGACGTGGTGCCGGGAGACGGACTCTTCCTGGAGCACGAGGTCGTTGTTTTCGCCGCGCCCGATGCGGAAGGGCGTGCAGGAGATGGGGAATATTTCGTTCTCCCCGTTTTGCCGCTGCAGGTAGCCGTAGGCGGCCGATTCGGGAGCGGTTGCCGGCCGGGAGAGCAAGGCGCGCCGCAATGGGATCAGCACGGCAAGGAATAGCGCGAAGAGGGCGCCGACCCATAACAGAGGGTTGTTCCACCAAGCGGCAGCAGGAGGCGGCTCAGCGGCGGCGGGCGCGGGTGGGCGCCGTTCGAGCGGCGGCGTTTCGGGTTGTGCCGCTGGCGCCTCCGCGGTCGCTTGCGGCGGCGGCGGTGGCGGCCGCGGCAGCCGCAGGGAGAAAGAGAAGGCGTCCGTTTGGCTGGGCGTGGCCAGGAGCAGGCGCAGCTCGGCCTTCTCGGGACCAGGGGTCTCCGCTTCCTGTCGCAGATCCAGTTGCAGGAGGCCGCCGCGATCCAATGGGGCGAAGGGGGCGTCCATGATTTCTTGCGGCAGCCGGTACCCGGCGTCGGACTCGGCGAAGTAACCGCCCGTTTCCTTGGCCAGCCGGCGCAAGGTCTGTAACCCTACGGACTGAGCCACCGACCGCGGATAGCCCAGGCCGATGATGGTCACTCGCGCGTCGCGCGCCGTCTGCACGGTGTCTTCCAGCGAATAGGCCGTATCTTCGGCAAGGCCGTCGGAGAAGACGAACAGGGCGCGGCGATTCGCCGGTTGCACGGCCAGCAATTCAATGCCCTGGATTACGCTGCGGTATAACTCGGTGACGCGCCCGCCGGCTCGCAGATTCCGGGCCGCCTCGCGGATTTCCGCTGCCGGGGTGCCCGGTGGCGCCAGGACCTGTATGCCCTTGTCGAAGTTTGCCAATCCGATGCGGTGGTGAGGAGCGGCGCGGGCCAAAAAGGCTTCCACTTGTTCCACGTTGCGCCGCACCACGTCCTGGCGGCGCGGATCGCTGCTGTCCACCAGCAGCAGGATGACCGTGAGGGCCTCCTCGCCGGGGTAGTCCTGCCGTTGCGGCGTGGCCAACGGGCGGCCTTCTATCTCCGCCGAGATCTCGACCGCGTCGGTGGGGCGCAAAGGGCGATAGTCGCAGGAGAAGCGTAATTCCCGCTGCTCGCAGCGCAGGTCCCAGCGTGGGTGTAGTCGCAAGGCGTCTTCCGCCGCGCCCGCGGCGGCGGGCAGGGCCAGCAGGAAGGAGAGTGCCTGCGGCAACAGTGCGGTTCCGCTTCTGCCTGTTGGGTTCATTTTACCTCCGGGAATAACGGGTCGGGCAGGTCGTAGAATTCGATCGCGGCACTCACGCGGCCCGCCCGGGACGGGTCTTCGACCTTGCCTACCGGGTTTTCCCCCTCGGGGTCGCGGAATTCGCCGATCTGAGGCATGCCTCGGTGCAGCTTCTGGGTGGCGGTGACTACCCGTTCGTGCAGCAACTGGGTGTAGGGCAGGGAGTAGGCGCGGGGGGGGAGCGCAGTTGCCGTTTCCAGCGCCGGGGTGAGCCACAGATAGACTCTGCCCTCGCTTTGCAGGCGTTTATCCGGCTGTTCGATATGCGCGGCGACGAGATGGAAATGCCTGGGCGGTTCCTCCTGGATTGGCCAGCCCAGCATGGGTGGGATCGCCAAGTAGGCCACCAGGTAGAACAGGGTGGTCAGGACAATGGCGCCGGCCTTGACCAGCCAGTGCCAGCGGGAGCGCAGGTTCAGGCTCAGCAGCAAGACTGCAAGCAGCACATAGGCGGCATTCAGGCCGATGATTCCCAGGGTCGCTCCGTGCATGGTTCGCTACTGTACCGTGACCAGTTTCTTGGGCAGGGAATTGATGCCGCCCACATCGCCGTCGACGCCGATGCGGAACCGCAGGGCGGTTTTTTCGTCTCCCTGCTCGGCCATGACGATAGTGCCGTAATAGAGCACCTCCAGCGCCGGGTTGACCTTGACCAGCCGCATGTTTGCCGGCACCGGTTCGCCGGTCTCGGATGCGTAGTAGTGCAGGTTGACGACGTATTCCCCTTGCACGACTCCGCGGATTGTGACGATCTCCTGGTTCAGGGGGTTGACGATCTCCTCGCCCTGAATGGTGAGGGTGTCGTTGACAATGCCGCGGTCGTCGCGGTCCAGGTGCATTAGTCCCGCCTCCGTGTTGCGGAACCAGACCAGCCGGCCCTCGGGGTCTTCCACCCAGATGTCTATATCGTCCGGGTTGTGGTCCGGCCAGCGGACGCTGAGAATATATTCGGCCTTCGGATCTATGAGACCGGTTTTGTGCTCCGGGTTCATGAACATGATCGCTGCCAGGAACAGGAAGGTGAAGCCGAGCAGCGCGTTGAACAGCAGATCGGTAAAGGGATCGGTGCGGTTCCAGCCCCAGGTGTACATGGCATCACCGGTTCAGCGCCGGGAGAATATGCACCTCGGCGAGGCGGCGATTGCCGGCGGCGAGGCGGTCGGCGTTGTGGTCCAGTATGTAGTACTGCACTGCCAGGATCATGCTGCCCGTCAGGCCGGCCAGCGTGGTGTACAGCGCCGTTGCCATGCCTGCGCTCATGTCGCGCAGGATGCGTTGCATGGCCTTGATGTCGAACTCTTGGATATTGCCTACCGAGCCCAGCATCAGGATAAATCCGATTACGGTGCCCAGCAGCCCGAGTTTGACGATCAGGTCGGCGACGAACCAGCCCGGTTGGCTGCCCTTGCGGATCTCCTCGCCCAGGCTTTCTAGAAAGCGGGTAGCGGACGGCTCCGGTTTGCCGGGTTCGGCACCGTGCAGCAATTCCTGAAAGTAGGAGGTGGCCGGGCAGGGGGGAGGTTCGCGCCCGCCGACGAGCAAGTGCCCATGCTTTACCTCGACCTTGGCATCCCCGGCAAAGGCGGCAAAGCTGCGGCGGGTACGGTCGGTGAGCAGGGACAGCCGGATGGCGTGGCCGGCGGCATGCGCCGTGGCGCACAGGAACAAGGCGCTGATAACCCAGGAGATGCGGCTGCGGTCGTCGCTGTAGAGCACGAACAGGAGTCTCTCGTGCCAGGCGACGAACAGCGGCATCAGCAATGCGCCGATGGCGATCGCCCATTCCAACAGGGGACGGAACTGGGCCGTGTCCGCGTCCCCTCCGATGCCGGGAGACGGGGAAGGCCGTGTCCGCGCCTCATTCGTGCGCATGGCGCCCACTCTCCCGTATTGGGTTTTTGTTGGCGAAGGATTTGCGGCGGGTAAGTTCCGCGACCGTTCGAGGACGCGGCGTTCCCCGCAACGGCAGCTCTCCCGGAGGGGATTCCGAGGGCTGGAACCAATTGAGTGCGGCTGTTATGAACATCTCGGTTCGATTCGCCCGGTCTTGTGGCGCCGGTCGGCGGCATAATCGGCGCCATAATGGGTAGTCGGGGCCGTTACCGGCGGTTTAGCGGGCGATTATACGCTATAACGGAGGCGGGTATAGCGAGGATGCTGCCCGCGCGCTTCCCTGTGGCAGGCGATTGTGTAAAGATCCGCCCTCCTTTCATTGTGGCTGGGAGTGGGAGCAGCGATGCGCGAGTAGCAGGGAGAACGAGATCATGGTTATAGGCAATTGGCTGTATGTGCGGGCGCAAGGGGCAATTTTAGCGGTTGTCGCCGCCGGGCTTTGGCTCGCGGGTGTCGGCCTCGCTTCAGGGGAGGGCGTGCCGGGACAAGAAGCGGCGGCGGCGGAAGGGCGCATATACCAGCGCCAATTCACTGCCCCCGAGTTGGCGCCGATTTACGAGGCGGTGCATATTGGGCTGGAAAATTCGCGCTTTTTTGTGATCCAGGAACTGGATATCGGTAAGAACCTGGCGCGTAACGCAGCGCGCTGGGGGGAGGATTACAACCGCAACCGTTTCGAGCAGGTGCGCGGCATGGTGATTTGCAATCCCTGGTACGCCAACCAACTTTTGAACCGGGACCCGCGTCTCATGGTGCTGTGCCCGATCACGCTGACCTTTCTGTACCGGAAAGAGGTGGGCATCGTCTTGTACGAGCGCCTGCGGCCGGCGGGGGTCGGCAGCCCTGCCGAAGAGCTCCTGCGGGAGATGGACGAGACCGTGATTGTTGCCGTCGAGAAGGCTACTCCTGGAGGAGAATCGCTGTACGGGCCGCGCCCGGGAGACTTTCCCGGCGGCACTTCCGGGGAACCCCCTTAGCCTGCGTCTTCTTTCAGCCGACGGGCAATCTCCTGGTAATCCGGTTTGCCGCTGCCTAAAAGGGGCAGCTGTTCTACAGATACGATGCGGGCGGGCAGGAAGAGGTTGCCGTAACCGTCTTTCCTTGCCTGGCGGTGTAGCGCGGCGCGTTCGGCATGGGGTTGCTCCGTCGCCAGCAGGATACGTTCTCCCCGCCTCTGGTCCGCCAGCAGGATGGCGGCATGACGCGCCTGTGGCCAGCAGCGCGCGGCCAGCGCTTCGACGCTGTCCAGCGACACCATCTCGCCGCCAATTTTAGCGAAGCGGCGGATGCGCCCATGGATCCAGAGGAAGCCTTCCTCGTCTATTCTGGCAATGTCGCCGGTGTCGTACCAGCCGGCCTCGCCTTCGGCCGCGGGTGGCGCCGCCTCGCCGCTTTCAGGCAGCAGGTATCCGGACATTACGTTGGGGCCGCGCAACAGCAGCCGGCCGCTGTCGGCAAAGCCGGTCACGGGCGACAGCCGATGCTCCAGGCCCGGGAGTAGGCGCCCGACGCTGCCGGGACGCTCGGCTAGAGGGGTGTTGACAGCAGCTACCGGGCTGGTTTCGGTGGTGCCGTAGCCCTGTAGGATGCGGATACCGAAGCGGTCCAACCACTGTTGTCGGGTCTCGTCACGCAGCCTTTCGGCCCCGGCAAGCACGTAGCGCAAGGTATGCAGGTCGTAGGGGTGCGCGTAGCGGGCGTAGTTGTGCAGGAAGGTGTCGGTGCCGAGCAGGATGGTGGCTTGGCGGTCGTAGATCAATTGGGGGATCCGGCGGTATTGCAGAGGCGAGGGATACAAAAATACTCGCATGCCTGTCAGCAGCGGCAACAGCAGGCCGGGGCCCAGGCCGAAGGAGTGAAAGCACGGCAGACAGTTAAACAGCAGGTCTTGGCGCCGGAAGTCGAATAGGTTGGCGCATTGCAAACAGTTGGCGAGGATGTTGGCGTGGGAGAGGAGTACTGCCTTGGGGGTGCCCTCGGAACCCGAGGTGAAGAGGATGGCTGCCGTCGCGTCGGGATTGGCGGCGCGGCACAGGTTGCGGTAATGGCGCGAAAAATAGAAGCTGCGTCCCAGCCCGAGCAGGCGGTCGGCGAGGCTGATATGCAGTTCCTCCAAGTAGATCTTGCGTGCGGGCAGCGACTCGGCCAATCCTTCCAGCCCCGCCAGCGCGAGAAAGCGGCGGGAGGTGACGATGGTGCGAATGCCGGCGGTTTCGCAAGCCAGGCGGCAGCTGTGTTTGCCGGTACTGTAGTTCAGCATGGCAGGGACCCGGCCCAGGGTCTGCAGAGCCACTAGCAGCGGTGGCAGGATCCGATGATTCGCCAGCATGATGCCGACCCGCTCGCCCAGTCCCGGTTGGCGCCGTAACGCCCGGGCGAGCGCCAGGGAGGCTATGAATAGTCTCCGGTAACTGCTGTTGCCGCTTTCGTCTTCGCATACGGTGCGGCTCATGCCGTAGCGGCGGGCAGCCTCGAACAGGACCAGAGGCAGGGTGCGGCGGTAGTCCGCGCCCAGCAGCTGCGTCTCGCGCAGGCATCGCTCCAGCCAGAGCAAGGTTGCTTGCCGTCGCTCACGGCCGCGCAGCGTGGGTGCGGATTCTGTACGGTGCGCCGGCAATAGCGTCAACCGGGCGCCGCGGCGTCTGCCGCAAAGTACGGCAAGAGGAGAATTCGGCAGGTTGTCGATCGCCGCCGCCAGCACGTTTGTTTCGCAGCGCTCGGCGAGCAGGGCCGCGCTTTCCTGTAGCCGCATCAGGGTGCCAGTGGCAGTGGGGCGCCCTTCGGGAAAGATCGCTGCCCGCCGCCCCTGCGACAGGCCGCGGGCCAGGGGGCGCAGGGAGCGGCTATCGTACAGGTCGGTGCCATGGCATTCGACGAAGGGGCGCAATAGCCAGGCGATGCAGCGGTTGCCGGGGGCGGGCGCGAAGGATTCGATCCCAGGAATAAAGGCATACAGCAGTAGGGCGTCCAGGGAGGAGACGTGGTTGGCGACCACGAGCGGGTACGAGCCGGGCCCGGCCTGTTGCAGGTGCTCCAGGCCATGCACTTGAACCCGGAACAGGGTCCGGAATAGGGTTCGCAGCAGGAATCTAAAAACGTGGGACAGGGTGGGGTGGGGGTGGGGGGTGCGGATCACGTGCCTCCAGTCGTTTTTCCGGGGCGCACGATGATCTTTTGGCCAGGCTGCAGGTGCCGTCGCGACAGGGAATTCCAGGCGCGCAATTTTCGCACGCTGGTATTGAATTGTCGGGCGATGCGCCACAGCGAGTCTCCCTTGCGGACCAGGTAGCGGACTACGGGCGGGTTGTCGGCGCCCTTGGCGCGGGTGGAACTCTCGGGCGGAGACAAGCGTAGTTGTTGCCCCGGCTGCAGGGGCCGCCCCGTATTGAGACCGTTCCATTGCACGAGGTGCTGCATCTTGAGGTTGTGGTTTCTGGCGATATTCCACAGGGAATCGTTTTTGCGCACGACATAGTGCCGCGCGCCGGGGGCTTCAGGCGCCGCTGCCGGTAACGGCTGCCACAGGGTGAGTTTCCGCCCCGGATGCAGGTATTTGCCGCGCAGCATCGGGTTCCACCGCCGCAGTTGGCTTATGCTGACTCCATGCCGCCGGCCGATGCTCCACAGGGAATCGCCCTTGCGCACGGTGTAGCGCAGGTGCTTGCCGCGTCCTGTCGGCGGTTCTGGGGAAGCGAAGGCATGTCGGTACAGTGAACTATGGTAGTTTTTTGAGGGATATAACGGGACCGGAATGCGCAGGTTCTCGCCGATGGCAAGCGGCCGGTCATATTGCAAGTCGTTCAGGTTGGCGAGCACGGCGGCGTCCAGGCGGTAGCGGGCAGCGAGCGCGACCAGGGTGTCGCCGCTTTGTACCCGGTGGCGCTGCCAGCGCAGGCGCTCTTGGGGGGGTAAGGCGGCCAGCGCTTGTTTGCCGATACTTGCCCGGTCGCTGGGGAGCAGGATCCGGTGCGGGCCGTCCGGGGGGCTGAGCCAGCGCCGGAAACCGGCGTTCAGGCGGTGAATTTCCTCCATTTTCAGATCGGTCTTTTGTGCTACCACCCCCAGATCTACGGGGCCTTCCAAGGGCAGGACGGTGAAATGCGGGCGATCCGGGATCTTGGGCAGTTCCAGATCGTAGTGGTCCGGGCGACGTATCAGTTCCGCTATGGCAAGCCAGGTGGGTACGTATGCCCGGGTTTCTCTGGGCACCCGCAACGACCAGAAATCGGTGGGTCGGCCCTGACGCCGGTTCTTGCGGATCGCCCGACGCACGTTCCGTTCTCCCCAGTTATAGCCGGCGAGAGCCAGCAGCCAGTCGCCTTCGAATTCCCGCTCCAGGTTCTGCAAATAATCCAGCGCGGCCCGCGTCGCCTCAATAGGGTCCCTGCGCCCGTCGTACCACCAGTCCTGGCGCAGGTTGTAAGCCTTTCCGGTTTGCGGGATGAATTGCCACAGGCCCATCGCCTTTTTCGATGATTGGGCATATGGCTGAAAGGCGCTTTCGACAACGGGCAGCAGGGCGAGTTCCATGGGGAGGCCGCGGCTCTCGATTTCGGTCAGGATGTGATATAGGTACGGTTGCGACCGTTTCATCGTCCGGTGAAGATAATCCCCCTTGCGGCGGTATTGGGCGACCTTCTTTTTTACGGCGTCTTGTTGGAGGTGAGGGGACAGTTTCATTTTACCGCGGAGCCGGTCCAGCAGGTCCCCGGTCGCCCTGGCAGTGGAGGCTGCCGGCCCGATGGGGGTCGTCTGCTCCGGTGCCAAGGCGCTGGGGGCATCGTGGGGCTTTGGCGTAGAGAGGGAGGGTGGCCCCTTCTGGGCGCAACCTGCCAGCAACGGCAGGGCAAGGATCAGTGCCGGCGCGTATCGGTAAAGCATGAGAGACTATTATTACGATCCAAAGTTAATTGTCAAGAATCTTTTTTAATATATTATTTGGAAGGTAATTTTGATAGATAGGCATACTCTGGAACCGAGGGGGGCATCGTTCCCGGAGCGGCAAGGAGAGTTGCAACGCTGGTTCCGCACCGGGCCTGGGAATGCGTTGTTGACGGCGGAGCGACGGTTTTTGGCGCAAGAACTGTCGCATTGGTCGGGGCGCCATATCTTGCAGTGGGGGCTGCCGCGCATCGATCTGCTGGCGCACGGCCCGGCTCCCTGCCAGCGGGTACTGGCTTCAGGCACTCGCCCCCACCGGAGAGACAGCGTGGATGTAGTGGTAATGCCCCATGTCCTGGAGTTTGTGCCGGAACCGTGCCGGGCGTTGCGCGAAGCGGCGCAGTTCCTCGCCGCGAAAGGCATTCTGGTGATCCTGGGTTTTCAGCCCTGGAGCCTTTGGGGGCTGTGGCGCCTGGCCGTCGCCCGGCGGCAGCTGGGGCAGGCGCCTTGGTGCGGACGCTTCCTGTCGCCGGGGCGGCTGCGTCGCTGGCTGCTGCCGCTTGGCATGGCGCCGTTGCGGGTGCGGGGGCTGCGTGCCTGGACACCGCCAGGCGACGGCACTTCCCTGTCCGACCGGCTTCAGGCGCAATGGGTTTGCGGCGGCGCTTACGGCTTGGTAGCCGGGAAGCGGTTGATCCCGGTCGCATCCTCGCCCAGATGCTGGTCGCGGCCTGCGCTGGGCAAAGCCCTTTTGCTGCGGCGCAATCTGCACCGGGTGCGGACTTCGTGAGCGACCCGGTCCGCATCTTTACCGATGGCTCCTGTCTGGGGAATCCGGGGGTGGGGGGGTGGAGCGCCTTGCTGCTTTGGGGCGAGAGACGTAAAGAACTTAGCGGCGCGGAGGCGCACACGACCAACAACCGCATGGAATTGACCGCTGCGATCAGCGCGTTGTCTTACCTTAGGCGGCCTTGCCAGGTACAGTTGGCGACCGATTCGCAGTACCTTAAGCTGGGGATCTGCGAGTGGCTGCCGCGCTGGCGGCGCCGCGGCTGGCGAGGAAGCGCCGGGCAAAGGGTCAAGAACCGCGATCTATGGCAGAGCTTGGAGGCGGCAGTCGAGCGGCATGAGGTCGAATGGTTGTGGGTGCCGGCGCACAGCGGCCATCCGGAAAACGAGCGAGCCGATGCGTTGGCAAAAGAGGCGGCCCGCGACCTTCTGGAACGGGGCGCTACCGGAGACGGGATATTATGAGACAGATATCGCTGGATACCGAGACCACCGGTCTGGACCCGCGCGAAGGGCACCGCATGATCGAGCTGGCCTGTGTCGAGATCGTCGAGAGGCGGTTGACCGGAGTCGTTCGCCGCTGGTTATTGAACCCGGAGCGAGAGATCTCCGCGGAGGCTATGCAGGTGCATGGCCTTTCCCTGGACAAACTGCGAGACCAGCCGCGTTTCCGGGATATCGCAGCGGAGTTTATCGAGTTTGTACGCGACAGCGAGCTGGTAATCCACAATGCCGCCTTCGACGTAGCTTTTTTGGATGCTGAGTTGGAGCGCGCCGGCGGCTGGGGGCGTTTAGCGGATTACTGTCGGGTCCTCGATACCCTTGCCCTGGCCCGGGAACTGCACCCGGGGCAGCGCAATAACCTGGACGCTCTGTGCAAGCGCTATACGGTGGTTGCCGGCGAGCAGCGGGGATTACACAACGCCTTGCAGGACGCGCAATTGCTGGCGCACGTTTATCTGGCGATGACCAGTGGCCAGACGGCGCTACATTTGCATGACGAGGCCGGGGAGTACCGGGAACAAGGTGCGCTGCAGAACCGCCGGCTGCAGCGGGACGATTCGCCGCGGCTTCCGGTCCTGATGCCTGACCGGGAGGAGCTTGAGGCACATCGGGCGCGGCTGGCATGCATTCAGGAGCTCAGCGGCGGCCGTTGCCTCTGGGTGGACGAGGAGGAGAAAGGGCGGGGCAGCGAAGGCTAGGAGGGTTGGCTCCAGCGGCCCTCCAGTCGAATTGGCCGCTGCAATGCGGGGACAGCGCCCCTTGGATATTCCAGGGGCTTGGGCATCGGCACACGGGCGCGGCCGCGGCGAGCCGCCCATTCCGTAGTCTAAGGCTTGGCCTTGTTCAGTTGGTCGCTTCCGTCGCCGGGTGTGTGGCGGCCCGTACTATTTCCTGCAACTGTCCTTGCTGGAACAGGTCCACGACGATGTCGCAACCGCCGATCAATTCCCCGTTGACAAACAATTGCGGGAAAGTCGGCCAGTTGGAATAGGATGGCAGGTGGCGTCGCATCTCCGGTTCCGAGAGGACATCCACGTAGGCAAACTTGGCCTGGCACGCCTGTAGCGCCCGCGCTACCTGCATAGAGAACCCGCATTGCGGGGCATCCGGACTTCCTTTCATGAACAGGAGGATCGGATTTTCCGAGATGCGCTTTTTGATATCTGCTGCTATTTCCACGATGCTTTCCTCACTTTGCGACCTGTGTCACGGTGCCCGCGGGCGAACCGCATACTCGCACTATAGAACACACTGCATCCGCGGGCAACCTTGTTGCGGTGCCGCATCGGTCGCCCGGTTTCTTCGCCCTGAACCTCCAGTAAGGGGGCATTGCAATCTTGGGCAAAAGGGACAAAAAAGCTTGACATTTCCATTTTTGGTTTGACCCGGGGGGGGTTGCACTATAGATTAGCAATCGGGGCCATGCGACTTCCGACGCCGCTCTTGTATGTAACTGCGTACTGGCGGGACGCCAGTACAGCTAAAAAAGGCGTTGCCCATAGCGCCGGGAGGTAGTCATGGCGAAAACCGTATTTCGCGCCGAAATGGGTACGTGGCCTGAAGATCAAGCCACCAAAACTCACAACCGCTGGCATCCGGATATTCCCATTGTCGAATCGTTCAAACCGGGAGACGAGTTCCGGGTTGAGTGCTACGACTGGACCGGCGGGCAGATCTCCAACGACAACAGCGCTAACGACATCCGGGACGTGGATCTCTCGAAGGTGCATTACCTGAGCGGCCCCTTCGGGGTCGAGGGCGCGGAGCCCGGCGACCTGATGGTAGTGGATATTAACGATATCGGTGCGTTGGAGGATTCCCAGTGGGGTTTCACCGGCATCTTCGCCCTGGAAAACGGCGGGGGGTTTCTGGACCGGCATTACCCCAGGGCCCGGAAGGCCTGCTGGGATTTCCACGGTATCTACACCTCTTCGCGGCACATCCCCGGCGTCCGCTGGGCCGGCATGATCCATCCCGGCCTGATCGGTTGCCTGCCTTCGGCCGAACTGCTGGCTACCTGGAACAAGCGGGAGTCCGCCCTGTTCAACACCGATAAGGACCGCGTACCCCCATTGTGCACTTTGCCGGACGGCATGGCGGGAACGACCACGGCGTTGCTGGGGCAGATGCAGGGAGGCGCTGCGCAGGAGGCCGCGAAGGTGGCCGCGCGCACGGTCCCGGGACGGGAGCATGGCGGCAACTGCGACATCAAGAACCTGTCCCGCGGCTCGCGGGTCTATTTCCCCGTGTACGTCAAGGGCGGCGGGCTGTCCATGGGCGACATCCACTGGTCCCAGGGGGATGGCGAGATCACCTTCTGCGGCGCCATTGAGATGGCCGGCTGGATCGATATCGGCGTCGATCTCATCAAGGGAGGCATGGAGAAGTACGGGATCATCAATCCTATCTTCCGGCCAAGCCCGATCGAGCCGCGCTTCTCCGAGTACTTGGTGTTCGAGGGAATCTCGGTGGACGAGCATACCGGCGACCAGCACTACCTCGATGCGACCATTGCTTACCGCAGGGCTTGCCTGAACGCGGTCGAGTACATGAAGAAGTTCGGCTACACCGGCGAACAGGCCTACATGATCCTGGGCACGGCGCCGTGCGAGGGACGGATCAGCGGGATCGTGGATATCCCGAATGCCTGTTGCACGCTGGCTTTGCCGACGGAGATATTCGACTTTGACATCCGGCCGTCCGCCGAGGGCCCTAGCCGCAAGGTGCCCCAAAGCGACGTTGCCGACTCCGATTAGGCCCCGGCCATGTTGCTTGGACTAGCGCTTCTGTATGTGGGCGCCGTGCTGTTCTTGAACGGCATCTGGGTCATGGGTCATATTGAGGACCGCGAGATTGCGGTAATCAATATCTTCGTCGGGACGCTGACCTTGCTGATCGCCCTCTACCTCGCATTCGGGCCGGAGGCGGACGCGGTCACTATCAAGGCGGCGGCCTTCACCCTGCTGTTCACCTTCACCTATTACTGGGTGGCGTGGAATCGCTGGAACGGGGCCGATGGTCGGGGTCTGGGCTGGTTCTGCTTCTTTGTAGGCGCAACGGTGATCCCGATTACCATACAGCATTTTGCCGACACGGAGATGACCATATGGGGGTTCTGGTTTGGCATTTGCTGGGCCTCGTGGGCGGTGCTGTGGTTCCTGTTCTGGGCCTTGCTGGCCTTGAAGAAGCCGATCGCCAAGGCCACGGGAGCGATCTGCGCGGCGCAGGGCGTCTATACCGGCTGGATACCGGGATATATGCTCCTGACCGGGCTGATCGCCTAGTCGAAGTCGTATTTTAGTCAAGTCCCGCCTGTCGGCGCCTCTTTCCGGGGCGACCGGCAGGCGGGTGCGATGCGCGAGGAGGGCCGGGACCGGGATGCCTTTGTACCACTATCTTTGCGAGGGCTGCGGCGAGTTTGCGGAGCGGCGCCGGATGGCCGAGTACGATATCTCCGTAGAGTGCCCCCGCTGCCGCCGACTGGCGCCGCGCGCGCTCAAGGCGCCCTTTCTCAACACGATGAACAAGAACCGGCGCATCGCCCACCAGAGGAACGAGCGCAGCGCCGACGAACCGAGGGTAGAGCGCAGGAGGGCGCCCGCGGGCGCCGGAACACGCGCACACCATCATCGCGCGCATGGCACTCGTCCCTGGATGATCGGGCATTAACGGTGCTCCATTCCTTGTTGGCCGTTGCCGGCGGGGGCGCGGTGGGCGCCGTGGCGCGCTACCTGGTTTACGTGGCGACGACGAGCGTCCTGGGATTGGAGGCGCCGTTCGCTACGCTTGCCGTCAACGTGATCGGCTCGTTGTTCATGGGATTTTGGGTGGAAGCCATGGCGCTTGCCTGGACCGTGTCGAAGGAAGCGCGTCTGTTCTTTCTGGTCGGCATTCTCGGCAGCTTTACCACTTTCTCCGCGTTTTCGCTGGATTTTGCGACGCTCTACGAGCGGGGCCGCTTTGTCCTGTGCGTCCTGTACGCGACCGCTTCGGTGGCCGTTTCCATTGGCGCCTTGTTCGCCGGACTGCTGCTGGCCAGGAAGATTTTCTGATGCCGCATGTGCTGGACAGCGACGCTTGTATGAATTTGATCCTTATGCGTATATAATAGCAGCCACAACGACAGTTCGTTGTGGTACGTCAAAAGTGTGGAGGGGGAGCCATGGTAAAGAAGAAGTCTGGAAGCAAGAAGTCCTCTAGGAAAACTGTGAGCAAGAAGCGGAAGGCGAAGACGGTTGCCAAGAAGAAAGCTGTCAGAAAGGTAGCTGCCAAGAAGAAGGTTGCCAAGAGGACAGCCGTCAGGAAGAAGGCTGCCAAAAAGAAAACTGTCAGGAAAAAGACCGTCAAGAAGAAAGTCGCCAAGAGGAAGGGCGCCAAAAAGAAAGTCGCGAGGAAAAAGACCGCCAAAAAGAAAGTCGCCAAGAAGGCGGGCGCCAAAAGGGCGGTGAAGAAAAAAAAGGCCGCAAAGAAGAAGAGAAGCGCGAGGCCGAAAAAAAAAATCTTCTTCTGAGACCTTAAAGTTACCGGGTCTGCCCGGTGGCGACCGGCGTCGCGCTGAAGCCCGTAAAAAGATACAGGAACGGCGGCAGCAACGGCGGAAAGTAGCAGAGAGGAGGTTTGGCCGCTAAGCGAAGCGGTTGGTAAGTCCGGCTGGCCGGCTCTCCGCTCCGAAATCCTCCGGAGCGGAGAGCCGGGGGCGTAGGAGAGGGCGCATATTCTACGGTGTGCGCGGGGGCTTTACCCGTATTTTATGGCGTTTTGAGGCTGAATAATTCGTTTCTGCCCGGACTACTTGACAAGGGTGGCGCAATAGAGGCAATCTTGCGATATAGACTTTGTCTAAACTGGATATTTCCACGAAAGATTCAGGAGGCAGCAAGCAGATGCCGGCACTAGCGCGATTTATTGACCGAACCGGCCAGAACCGGCCAGAATGGTTTATAGATTAGCGCTATCCGCTATCGCATCGGAGGAAATAACGCAATGGATAACACCGCTAAATCAAACGAATCGCTCTGCCCGTTTGCGACCAGCCCCGGGTCGCGCACCAGGGTCAACGTCCAGTCGAACCGCGACTGGTGGCCAAACCGGCTGAACACCAATATTCTGCATCTTCATTCTGGAAATCCCAACCCGCTGGGCGCGCGGTTTAACTACGCCGAGGCATTCAAAAAGCTCGACCTTGCAGCCGTCAAGAACGACCTGTATGCGCTGATGACCGACTCGCAGGATTGGTGGCCGGCGGACTGGGGACATTATGGCGGGTTGTTCATCCGCATGGCCTGGCACGCCGCGGGCACTTACCGGATATCGGACGGGCGCGGCGGTGCGGGCACCGGCGGGCAGCGTTTCGCCCCGGTCAGCAGCTGGCCCGACAACGGCAATCTGGACAAGGCGCGCCGGCTGTTGTGGCCCATCAAGCGCAAGTACGGCAACAAAATTTCGTGGGGCGATTTGATGGTTCTGGCCGGCAACTGCGCGCTGGAATCCATGGGCTTTAAAACCTTCGGTTTTGCCGGCGGGCGCGAAGATGTCTGGGAAGCCGAAAGTGAAATCTACTGGGGCTCGGAGAACGAATGGCTCGGCGACAACCGCTACAGCGGTGAGCGCGACCTCGAAAACCCGCTGGGCGCGGTGCAGATGGGGTTGATTTATGTGAACCCCGAAGGGCCAAACGGCGAGCCCGACCCGGTGGCTTCGGGGCGCGATGTACGCGAGACCTTTGCGCGCATGGCCATGAACGACGAGGAAACCGTGGCGCTGGTGGCCGGCGGCCACACCTTCGGCAAGGCGCACGGCGCGGGTGACCCGGACATGGTCGGGCCGGACCCGGAAGGCGCGCCGCTGGAGCAGATGGGGCTGGGCTGGGTGAACGGCTTCGGTTCCGGCAAGGGCGCCAGCACCACCACCAGCGGCATTGAAGGCGCGTGGAAGCCGAACCCGACCAAGTGGGACAACGGCTATTTCAATATGCTGTTTGGCTACGAATGGGAACTGGTGAAAAGCCCCGCCGACGCGTGGCAATGGATAGCCAAGGATGTGCGTGAGGAACACATGATTCCAGACGCGCACGACCCGTCGAAAAAGCACCGCCCGATTATGACCACGGCAGACATGTCGCTGCGCTTTGACCCGATTTATGAGCCGATTTCGCGGCGCTATCATCAAAACCCGCGGGAGTTCGCCGATGCCTTCGCGCGCGCCTGGTTCAAACTGACGCACCGCGATATGGGCCCGCTGTCGCGTTATCTCGGCCCGGAAATCCCGCGGGAAAAGCTGATTTGGCAGGACCCGGTTCCGGCCGTTGAGCACAAGTTGGTGGGTGACGGCGAAATCGCCGCATTGAAGAAAAAGATTCTGGCGGCGGGCCTGAGCGTTTCCGAACTGGTGACCACCGCGTGGGCGGCGGCGGCGACTTTCCGCGGCTCCGACAAGCGCGGCGGCGCGAACGGCGCGCGGATTCGCCTGGCTCCGCAAAAGGATTGGGAGGTCAACCGGCCCGAGCAGCTGGGCAAGGTTTTGCGGAAACTGGAAACCATTCAGCAGGAATACAGCGGCTCGGCCAACGGCGGCGCCAAAATCTCGCTGGCGGATTTGATTGTACTTGGCGGTTGCGCCGGCGTTGAGGAAGCGGCACGGCTTGCCGGGCACAAGGTGAACGTGCCGTTTGCGCCCGGACGCACCGATGCATCGCAGGAGATGACCGATGTGGAATCGTTTGCGGTGCTGGAACCGAGAGCCGACGGTTTTCGCAACTATGTGCGCGACGGGATGGACTTCCCGGCCGAGGAAATGCTGCTCGACCGGGCGCAGCTGATGAGGCTGACAGCCGCCGAAATGACCGTCCTGGTCGGCGGCATGCGGGTGTTGGACACCAATTACGGTTCAGCGAAGCACGGGCTGTTCACCGCCAGGCCCGGAATGCTGAGCAATGACTTTTTCGTCAATCTGCTTGATATGGGTTTGGAGTGGAAGCCCGCGGCGCAGGAAGGCATTTTCGAGGGACACGACCGGGCATCGGGCCAAATGAAATGGACAGCCACAAGGGTGGACCTGGTATTTGGCTCCAATGCGGAATTGCGGGCGCTTGCCGAGCTCTACGGCAGCGACGATTCTCAAGGCAAGTTCGTCGAGGATTTTGCCGCCGCCTGGAACAAGGTGATGAACCTGGACCGGTATGACCTGCCGCAATCCATGAGAAACTGACTGTCGGAGGCTTCTCCTTGAACCAACCGCCGCACGGCGGTGGCAGCGGCAATATTTCCGCGGCTTATCGGAATTCGTCGAAGGGACAAGATTCCCACCCCGCCATTCCCGCTTTTTTCCGTCATTCCGGCGAAAGCCGGAATGACGGAAAGCAACATATAAATGACGGAAGGCAACATATAAATGGCAGGAATGGCGGGGTGGGCTTTATTCACTGGATTCCCGCCTGCGCGGGATGCGTATCGGTTGCTGACCTCCGTTTCTGCGTTTCGAAGTGAGGCAGGTCCCCGA